>JAWKUA010000018.1 GCA_041398785.1 Planctomycetaceae bacterium
GCCCCGGACCTCGCTGGGCGACGCAGTCCGACGACAGACTGACCGCGACGATCAAAGCAAGAGAGATTTTCAGAATGTGGTTCATCGATTGTCTCCAACTTCTACAGGACTGAACGGGATATCGTGGATGGCTCAATTGCGGACCGACCGCAATCAAATGTGTGGTGGCCGATGACGGCTGTGGCGGCATTCGAAATGTGTCGATTCGTCACAGACTGTGCGGACTGATTACCGGCGTGTCTCCGGCATTCATGCGCTGATTCACGCGCCGATCTGCGCGCCATGAGAACGGGGCAGGACGACCGTCGGCTCTTCACTTGCAGCAGCACAGTTTTCGCCCGCGTTCACCAGGGAACAGCGGAACCTGATCACCTATGGGTCACCGTTGAGGGCAGCGTGCTTTTCAAGACGTTCGCACTGCGTTTCAAAAGCGATGACGCACAATCGCTGCCGGAACTTTCAGAAATCTGTCACGGGAGCCGGCATCGCCCGCGGCAGTAGTCTGCAGGCAGCAGCGTCTAGTGAGTCGACATGCGCGAGAGTTTGGTCGGGACCGTCGAAGCGTCTGCCTCCGGCCGGCGTTCGCAGGTGCTGAATGTTTCCTCACCGCGCAGAAAAAAAGGTCGCGAGGGCAATGCCCTGCGCGACCCGTTATGTTTCAGACTTCAAGGGAACTGCAACGGTGGAAACGATGCGAGTCAGGCGAGGACCGAGTCATGCTTCAGCATGCACTCATTTAGTGGTCCGGGCCTACGCTAAGATTTTGAGACCTCCGTCGGGGTTCAACCGAAAAGTCTGAATGTAAGCGCCGGTCGCGGACGATCGGCGGGATTCCCGTCGCGGGAAACGTGTCGGTCGCTGTAATTCATCGGCGATTCGTTTCACAATCTGAAACGTTTTGTAACCGTTCTGCAATTGTCCGAGGTGCCCTGTGAGAAACCCGCTGCTTAGCTGTGCGTGCCTGTTCGTCGCGCTCACCTGTTCGCTGTCATCAGCTTTCGCCCAGTCGGAAATGCTGGACCTGAACAGGGGCGACCACATTGCGATCATTGGCAATACGCTGGCCGATCGCATGCAGCATTTCGGCTGGACCGAAACCATGCTGCAGACGCGTTTCCCTCAGCATGAACTGGTTGTCCGCAACCTTGGTTTCAGCGGTGATACGCTGACGACGCGGCCCCGCTCGCAGAACTTTGGCACTCCTGACGAGTGGCTGACAAAGGTTGAGGCTGACGTTATTTTCGCATTCTTCGGTTACAACGAATCATTCGCGGGCGAGACCGGTTTGCCGCAATTTCGTGACGACCTGAAAGCCTTCATCGACCATACACTCAGTCAGCAATACAACGGCGAATCGGCTCCCAGGCTGGTCTTGTTCAGTCCGATTGCTCACGAGAATCTCCGGAGCCGGCTGCTGCCCGACGGCACTGAAAACAACCAGCGGCTGGAAATGTACTCCGCCGCGATGAGCGCCGTTGCGGAAGAGAAAGGCGTTCCGTTCGTCGATCTGTTTGCGGCGTCGAAAACAAGCTACTCGCAGACGAATGATCACAGCAGCCCGCTTCGTCCTGATCCGCAAAAACCGCCCGGGGCCGTAACAGGACGCAATCCGGCTGGCTCCGCTTCGTTCACGATCAACGGAGTCCACGCCACGGATCAGGGCTATCAGATGCTGGCAACTGTGATGGACAGAACGCTGTTCGGAAGCGGCAACGCTGACCGTGATTCGTCCAGGGACCAGACGGTTTGCCAGGCGGTTCGGGAAAAGAACCACGTCTGGCACAACATCTATCGGGCCACCGACGGATTCAGTGTCTTTGGCGGACGTTCCGGCCTGCAGTTCGTTGACGGTCAGACCAACTTCGAGGTCATGCAGCGCGAACTTGAGATGCTGAACGTCATGACGTCAAATCGCGACAAAGTCATCTGGGCAGCGGCCGGAGCCAGCGAAATCACACCCGACGACAGCAATCTTCCCGCTGCCATTCCCGTTCAGACCAATAAAGCGGGAACGCTGGACGGCGGGCTCCACAGATTCCTCGGAGGCGAAGAGGCCATCGAGCAGATGACGATGCACCAGGGCATGGAAGCAAACCTGTTTGCGTCCGAAGAGCAGTTCCCGGAGCTTGTCAATCCGGTCCAGAGCGCCGTTGACGCCGACGGACGCCTGTGGGTTGCCGCATGGCCTTCGTACCCGCACTGGAATCCCCGCGAAGCACTGAACGACAAGCTGCTGATCCTGCCCGACGACGATGGTGACGGCCGGGCCGACCGCTGTATCACCTTCGCCGACGGTCTGCACAATCCAACGGGCTTCGAATTCTGGAACGGCGGCGTCCTGCTGGCACAGGCTCCAGACATCTTCTTCCTGAAGGACACCGACGGTGACGACCGGGCCGATATCCGGCTTCGGATGTTTCACGGAATTGACTCCGCCGACACGCACCACACCGCGAACAGTTTTGTGATGGACCCTGCCGGCCGGTTCTATTTCTCGCGCGGCATCTTTCACTTTACGAATATGGAAACTCCCACGCAGATCTTTCGGTCCGACAGTGGTCGCTGCGGCGTGTTTCAGTTCGATCCTCTGACGTGGGAAGTGAAGCATCATTTTCAGATCGGCCCCAATCCACACGGCGACACGTTCGACCAGTGGGGCAATCAGTTTGCCACCGACGGAACCGGCGGCACCGGAAACTATATCGGTTTTCCCGGCCGTGGAGCTCCGAAGCAGCTGTACGAGAAGCGGGTGCGTCCGGTTCCCGCCATCACAATCCTCGACAGCGACCACTTCCCGGATCAGCTTCGCGGCAACCTGCTGATTGCCAATGTCATCGGGTTTCAGGGAATCACACAGTATCGCTTCAGCAACGACGGCGCATCCATGCATGCCACGGAAGTGGAGCCGATTGTGTATTCCACCGATCCGAATTTCCGCCCGAGCGACATGGAAATCGGTGGCGACGGAGCTCTGTACGTTCTTGACTGGCAGAACCCGCTGATCGGTCACATGCAACACAACCTGCGTGACCCCAGCAGAGACCACCTGCATGGCCGCGTCTATCGGATCACGGCGTCGGGACGTGAACTGATGCCGGTGGCGAAGTTTCGCGGGAAGCCGATTGCTGACGTCGTGCGAGTCCTTGCTTCAGACACGCTGTCGGAACGCTATCGCGCGCGCCTGGAACTCACCGACCGCGATTCTCAGGAAGTTCTTGCCGCCGTGGACGAATGGGCCGCTGGCTTTGATGCACTCGATACCGCTCACGCGCGCGATCTGACGGAAGCACTCTGGGTCTATCAACAGAAGCGGGTTCCCAATCGCGATCTGCTGCACCGAGTGCTGTCGTCACCGGAGCCCAACGCGCGAGCTGCGGCAGTTCGAGTTCTAACGGAATGGGGTATGGCCCCGGACTTCCGGCTTCCTCCTGCGGAATCCGTGGCCGATGCAATCAGACGCCTTGCCAATGACGCGAGTCCGCTTGTTCGCGCGCAGGCTGTCATTGCCGCCGTGGAAGTGAATCCGCCGAACGCCGCCGAAGTTTTGTTCGCTGCGATGCAGCATCCGACCGACCTTCAGATCGATTTCAATCTTGCCGAAGCAAAACGGTCGATCGACTTGAACGCCTACATTCGGGAACAACTGGCCGCTGGTCGGCAGCTTTCCCCGGCGGCACGGGCGTATGCGATCGCCAATGCGGGCGTCGACGACCTGCTGAAGCTGCAGCGAACCGAAGATGTCTACCGTGCAATTCTGACACGCGAAGACGTACCGCTGGCGGCCCTGCAGGAGTCGCTGGCCGGTCTGGCGACGTTGAAACAGACGCCGGAAATCGAGCAGTTGTTCGGCCTGATTGAAGAACTCAATGATGAGGCGAACGCCAACGTGCTGGGAAGTCTCAGCCGGCTGCTTTCAAGCCGGACTCCCGAAGAACTGCGGCGCGTCCGCGATCGCATTGTGTCACTGGCGCTGGACGGCAAGTCGGCCGAAGCCCGGGAGGTTGCCTTTGCTTCATGGATCACCGCCGACGGCAACGGCACCGCAGCGTTTGCCGCGGTGGCCGACAACGACAAGCGGACGGCGGAGTTGCTGCGCTCCGTTCCGCTGGTCGCAATGGACGTCCAGCCGGAACTCCTTCCGGGCATCCGGCGCCTGATTGCGAAACTTCCAGGCAGTGTGGGCAACCAGCCGCTCAGCGAGCCGGGTATCCGTGTCGAGTACTTCCATCCGTCACCGTCAAACGTGGCCGTCGAGACACTGGCAAACATGACGCCGCAATCACAAGCGATCGTTCCCGATATCCGCATGGAGGTGCCGATTCTGAAACAGCGCGACCAGTTCGCGCTGCGATTCACCGGCAGTCTTCGGATTGAGCAGCCGGGACGTTACTCCTTCTTCACGACTTCTGATGACGGTTCCCGGCTTTACATTGGCAGCGAACTGGTCGTCAACAACGACGGTCTTCACGGCATGTCGTCGAAACGCGGACGTACTCGGCTGGCCGCGGGACTGCATCCGATCACCGTCACGTATTTCGACAACGGCGGAGGCGACGGACTGCAGGTCGAATGGGAAGGTCCCGGCTTCAGCAGGCAGCCCATTCCGGCGTCCGCGCTGGTCGTCGCGTCGGAGGAAACGATGCAGGAACTCGCCATCCGCTCTCTCATGCAGATTCCCGGATTCGAAAAGGAGAAGGCCGGCAACCTGATCGGCCTGATTCGTGACGGACAGTCACTGAATACCGCCATGACATCACTGGCTGCCATCAGCGCGGATTTTTGGCCGCAGCAGCAACTGGGCCAGGCAGCTCAGGGATTGACCCGCTACATCGCGGATACCGACCCGCGGCAGCGCAATTCATCAGACGCAACTCGTGCTTTCGCGCTGGCCCGGCAGGTTGCCGAGCACCTGCCGGCCGACACCGGAAAACAACGTCTGCTGCGCCGCCTGGATGAACTGGCCGTTCCCCTGATCGAAATCGGAACAGTTCCGGAACGCATGATCTATTCGAAGGAGATCCTGGCCGTCCAGAGCGGTCGACCGGTGGAGTTTATGCTGACCAACGCCGACAACATGCCGCACAACTTCGCGGTGTTGAAGCCAGGAACTCTGGAAGCCGTCGGTGAACTGGCGGAGGCGACGGGTCGCGAACCGGACGCCGCTGCACGAAACTTCATCCCCGAAACCGATGATATCCTGGAATCCAGCAAACTGCTGCAGCCTGGTCAGAGCGACCGCGTGTTTCTGGAAGTGCCAACCGAAACCGGCATCTATCCGTACGTCTGCACGTACCCCGGACACTGGCGACGGATGTACGGGGCGCTGTACGTCGTCGACGATCTGCGCGCGTACGAAGCCGATCCCGCTGCCTGGCTGTCGGCACATTCGATGGAAATGAAGGACGAACTGCTGAAATACCTTGGTCGCAATACGGAATGGAAGCTCGCTGACCTGCAGGCGGACACCGATCATCTGATGCACCGTGCCAACAACTTCAAACTCGGCCAGCAGTTGTTCAAAGTCGCCAGTTGTGTGGGTTGTCACCGGCTGAACGATCAGGGAGCGAATATCGGCCCGGATCTGACAAAGCTGCCAAAGGAATACACGGCCACGGACGTATTGGATCACATGCTGAACCCGTCAAAAAAGATCGACGAGAAATATCAGTCCAACATCTTCATCCTGTCGTCGGGAAAGACGGTTACCGGCCTGGTCGTTAAGGAAACCGACGACGAAGTGACACTTGTCGACAATCCGTCGGACCCGGAAAAGACAACCACAATTTCCAAATCAGACATCGACGAACGCGAAATCAGCAAGGTCAGCATCATGCCCCAGGGTGTGCTGAACAAGCTGACGAAAGCGGAAATCCTGGACCTGCTCGCCTACGTGGTCTCGCGCGGAGATCAAAACAACGAACTGTTCGAAGGCGACCACGATCACCAGCACTGACGCTCCCGTGCAGGACCAGAACGCCCCATCGCTGTGCACCGGCTGAGCCTTGCGGGCTGTACCTGGTACTCACCATGTAACTCAGCCCGGCCGCATTTCCAGCGAATCCTGCTGCGCCCACCGGGTAACGGTCTGCGCCAGATTCCCCAACGCTCCGAACAACAACCGCGCGGGACCATACGATCGCAGCAAGTAGCCGCGGCCGAAAGAATGGCCTGCGGTTGTATCGATCGCGACCGACTCCATCCGGCCGATGCCTTGATCGCATCACTGATTGTTGCCGAAGCTATCCGGGCTCACCCGGGGGCATCGTGAGCGTCGCAAGCCCCCAACCCAGGACGGCGCTGAAAAGCGATCGTGAGTATCGCCGTTGGCCAGAACGGGAATTCTGCGCGAACGGAAATCTTGACCGCCGCCAGATACCCGCCAGGACTGGCGGTGAGCATCCACGAAATCTGCCGTCTCGTCATATCAAACCCCGGCTGATTGACGGTTGACTGAGCATCGTCGGACGTTTGCTTGCCATCAGAAGCCGCCGCCGGGATGCGATTAAGAGGGCGGCCATGATTCCCACCCCGCCGGCTCAATCAGCGACGAGCCCCGATGATACCGGCATGCCGGGCTGAATTCGCGATCCGGCCGATCGCTACCCGATGCCTCGGGTCGCCGCACCGATGTCAGACAGATTCCCCGATGACCGCCTGTCGCAAAGCGGGTTCGTGATTCGCGGCAATTTCCAACGCGGGACTTGTCACCGAACTTCAGGAACACGAAACCACAGATAAATCAATGACCGCCGCTCCAGCGGTCCGGAAAGGCTGGAACACAGAACAGCGACACAGTCGGAAATCCACACGCAGGAGCGTCAGAAACGGAAGCGGCTGAAGGGAATCGAACCCTCATTTAAAGCTTGGGAAGCTTTCGTGTTGCCAATACACCACAGCCGCGAAATCACGCGAACATCGACTTTTGCCAGTGTATTTCCGTGTTTTTGCAATTGCAATCCACTGCTTTCGTTGGCGTTCGGCCATTGTCATTTACACCGACACAGTGGTCACAATTCGACCCAATTGGTCGTTGTCACTCCTGGATTGCAGCAACCGACAGATCCGTTTTCACCAAAGTCGCCGAAGTGGCACACGACATCAGGGATTCGCGGCCTCGCGTCACACACGTCGCAGGCTGATCGTCGCACGAGGACAGAAGCTTCGCCGCCTGCTCCGTCCGCTGTGTGTTGAGTTTCTGCTGCAAGCGCCTGTTTTCCAGAACCGATCTGAAAATTCGGGAATGCCGCAAGCTGTTTTCAGTGGCGCAAAACGCACGTCGAAGTACAGGTCTTCGAGTTTCGCCAGTCGAAGTTCCTTACGTCGCTGTGTGATTTTCCAGCGGTACCGAGGATTGCGCTGCAGCAGGATTTCGGGCAACAGGGATTCGGGTGAGGCGCCCGTCGGAGTTGCTTCAGAATATCGCGCAGCCAGGCTCATGGTTCCACGTGATTGGCCTTCCAGCCGGCGATCAGCGACATCAGGACCGCCGCGTGATGACCGGCAATCGGGTTGCCAACGAACAGCCACAGTTATTGGATGATGTTCATGAGGACGAACGCGCGTGTGCTGCGTTCTCGTGCCCGATCACCATCAGCGAATTGATGACCGATGGAGCGAAGCACAAGGCCAGCGCCCGTGTGCGTTGCTGCACTGGACGTCAAGCAGTCGAGGCAGCGTTCCAGGGCGGAGCCGCTGGAACGAGAGGGCGAAGCAGTCGAAGCACAAACGAGACATGACGGTCCGGAATTCTTGAATAACACTGGCTTCCGCGATATCATTCCCGTCAGCGGTCGTCTGTGATTGCCGGCTTCCATTCGCCGGGAATCGGAAGACGAACGCCACACCTGCCTCTGTCGGCGACCTGCATGTCAGTCGTCGGCACGCTTCCCACCTGTGACATGCAGCAAGTTCGAAAATCCGGTTTGACGGACGGAGTCACCGGCGCCGTGGTTTTGAAGCCAATGACGGCAACGTGCATCTTCGCGATCTGCATGCCACGATGCTGCACCTGCCGGGATTTGATCACACGAAGCTGCCTGACCGTTACGGCGGCCGCGATTTCCGGCTGACTAATATCCATGGTGACAGTTGTCCACGATATCATTGCGTAGTTGTTGATCCGTGCAGAGCCTTACAGAATCGGTGACAGCGGACTCTGTCGATCTTCGGCACCCGCGGGAAACGGAATGTTCTGACACGACGCTGCGGAAATTTCGACAGACAGGAAACCACCCACCATGTCCTGCAATCCATCATGTGTTGGGCGAGTTCGTGTTTCTCTGGTCGCCGGGATGATCCTTCCCTGGAGCGTTTTGCTGGCCGCCGGAACTGTGGTGGCGCAGGAACCTCGCGTCGACTTTGGACGTCAGATTCGGCCGCTGCTGGCCGAAAAGTGTTTTGCCTGCCACGGCCTGGACTCCGCAACCCGCGAAACGAATTTTCGCATGGACACTCAGGACGGGCTGTTTGCAGAACTCGATTCCGGAGGGATCGCCGTTGTTCCCGGAGACACCAGCGCCAGCGTTCTCCTGCAGCGTCTGACGACCGACGATGACGACCTGCGCATGCCGCCCGTGGATTCTGAAAAGCAGTGCTCACCGGAAGAAATCGACCTCGTTCGTCAGTGGATTGAACAGGGAGCCGAATGGCGGCAGCACTGGGCCTGGATGACTCCACAACGGCCCGATCTGCCGACGGTGAAGGAAGCCTCGGCCAACGAACGAAATCGACCACTTCGTGCTGGCACGACTGGAAAGCGAAGGGCTGCAGCATTCGCCGGAGGCGGACCGGGTGACGCTGCTCCGCCGAGTCACGTTCGACCTGACCGGACTTCCGCCTACCATTTCGGAAGTCGATGCTTTTCTGGCGGACGCGTCCCCGGAAGCGTACGAACGTGTCGTCGACCGCCTTCTGCGTTCGCAGCGGTATGGCGAACACATGGGACGCTACTGGCTGGATGCGGCGCGGTACGGCGACACGCACGGACTGCACCTGGACAACTTCCGGGAAATGTGGCTGTACCGTGACTGGGTCATCAAGGCCTTCAATGACAACATGCCGTTCGATCAGTTCACGATCGAACAGCTGGCCGGAGATCTGTTGCCGAATCCCACCGTCGATCAACAGATTGCCACCGGATTCAATCGCTGCAATGTGACGACCAGTGAAGGGGGAGCGATCGACGAAGAATATCACGTGCATTACACGGTCGATCGAACGGCGACGATGTCAACCGTCTGGATGGGTGTGTCCATGGGCTGCGTTGTCTGTCACGAACACAAGTTCGATCCCTACGCGATGAAGGACTTCTATCAGTTGTATGCGTTCTTCAACAGCCTCGACGGGCCGGTGATGGACGGCAACAGCAAGGATCCGGCTCCCGTTCTGAAAGTGCCGAATCCCCAGCAGAAAGCCGAACTGGCGGAATTGCAGCAGCGCATCGCCGAACTGACCGAAATCACGACGGCGCCCAATCCCGCAGTCGATGACGCCCAGGCCGCCTGGGAACTCACGATTCGCAACAGCGCAGCCGAAGAACCGCAGTGGACAGTTCTGTCGCCGGATACATTCTCATCCACTGGCGGCGCAACGCTCACCCGACTGGAAGACGAATCCGTACTGGCATCCGGCGAAAACGCGGCGAAGGACGTCTACGAATTTGTTGCTCGCGTTGATACGACCGGCCTGACGGCGGTGCGGCTGGAAGGACTGATGCATCCATCGCTGAGTGCCGAAGGAGCGGGACGCAGCAGCAACAGCAACGTGGTGTTGAGCGAATTCGAAGTGGAAGTTGCTTCGGCCGCGGAGCCCGGGGAATGGGAGAAGGTTGTTCTGAAGCAGGCGTGGGCCGATCACGAACAGGGTGACGGTGACTTCAAAATCGCCAACGCCATCGACGGCAATCCGGACACCGGCTGGGCGATCGCGGGACACCAGAAGAAGGAAGATCGCACGGCCATCTTCGTAGCTGAATCTCCGTTCGGGCACGATGGCGGGTCGCTGCTGAAGATTCGGCTGCGGCATGAATCCGTTTACGCGCAACATCAGTTTGGACGAGTGCGGCTGGCGGTGACCGACGCCAAACAGATTCCTCAGATCGGCAGCGTCAGCGTGCCGGCGGAAATCGTCAAACTGATCGAAATCAACTCCGACGAACGGACGGCCGAACAGCAGCAAACGCTGCGCGATCACTATCGCAGCAAGGTGTCCACCGATGAGACGCTTCGAAAGGCGTTTGTCGATCGGGAGGCTGCTCGCAAGCGTCACTCGGAACTGGACGCATCACTGCCAACGACTCTCGTCTGGAAGGATGCAGCGGAACCGAAACCAGCCTACGTTCTTGTGCGAGGGGCCTACGATAAACCGGGCGAACCCGTTCAGCGCAACACGCCGGCAGCTTTGCCTCCGCTGACTCAGGCAGCCGAAGGCGAAACGCCCACGCGGCTGCACCTGGCCGAATGGCTGGTGTCGGACAATCATCCGCTGACCAGTCGTGTCACCGTGAATCGCTTCTGGCAACAGTATTTCGGCACGGGCATTGTTGAGACGGCGGAAGACTTCGGATCGCAGGGGTCGCCGCCGTCGCATCCGGAACTGCTGGACTGGCTGGCGGTGGATTTCCGCGAAAACGGCTGGAACGTCAAACGGCTGCAAAAACAGATCGTGATGTCGTCGACCTATCGGCAGGTGTCGAAACTGCCGAGCGGCGGAACACCGGTCGACCGCGCGAATCGGCTGTTTACCCGCGGTCCGCGGTTTCGTCTGGACGCGGAAATGATTCGCGACAATGCCTTGTTCCTGAGCGGCCTGCTGATCGATCAGGTCGGCGGTCCCAGCGTCAAGCCGTATCAACCGCCGGGAATCTGGGAAGCCGTGGGTTACACGGACAGCAACACGGCGAAGTTCCAGCGAGATGCCGGCGAAGCGCTGCACCGCCGCAGTCTGTACACGTTCTGGAAACGGACAGCTCCGCCGCCGACGATGGCCACATTCGACGCGCCGTCGCGGGAAACGTGCAGTGTCCGGCGATCACGCACCAACACGCCACTGGCCGCGCTGGCGCTGATGAACGACGAACAGTTTATCGAAGCGTCGCGACGATTGGCGGAACGCATCATGAAGGAAGGCGGAACATCCGACGAAGACCGCGCCGAATTCGCGTTTCGCCTGGTGACATCGCGGCACCCCGGCGACGCCGAACGAGCCGTGCTGATGAAAGTCTTCGCCGCAAGTCTGGCCCGGTACACGGCCGACGAAGCGGCGGCTGCAGAACTGCTGAATGTCGGAGAATCCCCGTGCGATACATCCCTGAACGCCAGCCAGTTGGCCGCATGGACAATGGTCGCCAACATGTTGTTGAACCTGGATGAAACGATTACGAAAGGGTGAACACATCATGGATACGCGTACCGAACTGATGCTGAACCTCACTCGGAGGCGACTGCTGGGACAGGGCTTCAACGCTCTGGGCCTGGCGGCTTTGACCAGGCTGACCGGCGGCAGCGCAAGTGCCGCGGACGCCGCTGCGGCCACTGCGGACGCTGCTGCAGCAGGCGAGGCACCGCCGGCGCGCAATGGTCTGCCCGGCATTCCGCATCACACGCCGACCGCAAAGCGAGTGATCTATCTGTTCATGAGCGGCGGGCCCGCTCAGCACGATCTGTACGACTACAAGCCGGAACTGGACAAGCTGTTTGATAAGGATCTGCCCGATTCGGTCCGGCGGGGACAGCGCTTCACCACGATGACGTCCGGGCAGAAGCGATTTCCCATCGCGCCGTCGATGTTCAAATTTCAGCAGCACGGCGAATCGGCTGCGTGGGTCAGCGAACTGCTGCCGCACACCGCCGAAGTCGTGGATGATCTGTCGTTTCTACGGTCCGTGTACACGAATGCGATCAACCACGACCCCGCGATGACGTTCATTCAGACGGGACGTGAACTTCCGGGATGGCCGAGCCTCGGATCGTGGCTGTCCTACGGTCTGGGCACGTCAACGGAGAACCTGCCCAACTACGTCGTGATGACGCCGACCTGGACGGGGCGCAAGAGTGCTCAGGCGCTGTTTTCACGTCTGTGGGGAACCGGCTTTCTGCCGTCGAAACTGCAGGGAGTCGCGCTGCGTGCCAAGGGTGATCCGGTTCTGTTTCTCTCGGATCCGCCGGGCGTCGACCGGACGACGCGGCGCACGATGCTGGATGGGCTGAGCGAACTGAATCACCTGCAGTTCGAACAGACGCATGATCCCGAAACGAACGCCCGTATTGCCCAGTACGAAATGGCGTTTCGTATGCAGTCGTCCGTTCCGGAGCTGACGGATTTTTCTCAGGAGTCAAAAGAGACTTTGGACATGTACGGCCCGGACATCCAGACTCCCGGCACGTTCGCCGCCAGTTGCCTGCTGGCGCGGCGAATGGCGGAACGCGGCGTGCAGTGCATTCAGATCTTCCACCGCGGCTGGGACCAGACACCGACCTGCCGCGCGACATCCGCAACCAGTGCCGCGACATCGACCAGCCGACGCGCACTGATCCAGGACCTGAAGCAGCGTGACATGCTGAAGGACACGCTGATTGTCTGGGGCGGCGAATTCGGCCGCACGGTGTATTGTCAGGGCACACTGGCGCGGGACAACTACGGTCGCGACCATCATCCCCGGTGTTTCACGATGTGGATGGCGGGCGGCGGCATTCAGGGCGGTCGATCCCTCGGAGCAACCGACGATTTCAGTTACAACGTGATCGAAGACCCGGTCAAGATTTCCGACATCAATCACACGATTCTGTACTGGCCTGGGAATCGACAATCGCCGTTTGTCGGTCAAATTTCAGGGTCTGGACGCACGCATCACGGGCGTGGAAGATTCCCGCCTGCTGGAAGAATTCCTCGCGTGAGAACTTCGATCGTCGGGAAATCTCTGCGATCCGGTCAGAACGACTGCCGGTCTGCAGCAGCGAAATCAGCAGCGCTGACGACGTCGAATTCCAGACCGTCGGGATTCGCCTGATGGATCGGCGCGGGTTCGATGACCGGTGCGTTCGGAATCACACCGTTCCAGAGGCGGGCGATTCGTCCGAGTCCACCGGCGACCAGCATTTCCCGAACGACGTGAAAACTCTGGACGCCGTCGCTGAGTTGCACGAAGGAAGAATCTGGCATCGTTCCGAATTGATTGGTGTCGGACGGTGGAAACCCCAGCTGCGGCCAGCAGATCGCGGCGGAATCGAGCGATATCGGGCGAGACATGCTGACGAAGATTGGTGTCCGTAAAAACGACATCGGACGAACCGTCAAACGTCAGGCCGCGGCGACGGAACGTGCTGGAACCCACCAGAGCCCACGTGTCGTCAACGACAACCGTTGTGGCTTCGATGCGTGAGGGTCTTCCGGGAAATCCGATCGGATGGAAGGCGACGACTCGTTCGGGCGGCAGGTTCAGCAGTTTGGCGCGGCGTTCTTTGGCTTCGTGAGCAGCGAATGGTTCGTAGCCCGGAGCGAAATCCGGGAACTTCGGCGTGCAGACAATCACGTGCAGGCCGGGAGCTTCCGTCAGCCGCGCGGCGATTCGTTCCACCAGATTCACTGCATAGGCCGGCGGATTGGGAGGAGAATCGGCGCTGTAATCTCGTTGCGTCGGCGCGAAACCGGGCGATTCGATGTAGATGAACCGGCGAGCTCGGGAGATCGCGCCTTCCAGTGCCCACTGCGTGTCTCGCCGACCGTGCGTCGAAGAAAACACTTCGCGGTGAAGTTCGTTGAACAGCCGCTCGAACGTCGATTCATTCAGCGTGTTATCGTCCTTGAGATCTTCCAGCGCCTGCAGCAGTTGATTGCGGCGATTTTCCACTTCGGTCTTCAGCGGTCCGGACGGCAGCCGGTTGATGACCGGATTCAGGGCGCTGTTGATGAAGCCGGTGACCTGATCGACGAATTGATCAAACGTCGCGGGCAGCGAATCGGGGTTGGCTTCAAGAACCTGTCTCAGTGGACCCAGTTCGGGTGTCTCACATCCCGGCGGGATGTTTTGCAGCACAGCCGCAGCGAACGAACCGTTTGCTGCGGCAGGTTCGGCCGGTTCGTTCCAGCGCGACTGTGCAAGTGCAATCAGTCGCGGGACGAGTTGCGTGGTGCGGCGAAAGGCCATGCGTGCGATGTCCCACGCAAGGCGGCCATTCTGCGTTGCAACGCCGACAAGTTGCGTCTCCCGGCCACCGGGAGATCCGGGGCTGCCGCGCCGTGCATCGGCCGAATGCGCTTCTGCCGTGAGTCGCCCGCCGGACAGCACAGCGTTCCAGTTGCCGTTCGCGAGTCCCGCGGCCAGCAGGTCTCGCCGAGCCATCGTGGGCAGTCGCGGCGCATCGCGCGGGTCGGATTCTCCGGCAAGCTGCAGGACGGCGGACAGGACAGCGTCGAGCGGATTCAGCCCGAGCGGCTGCGAAACGGCGGGAGGCTTCAGGCCGAGAATTCCGGCGTTGGACACACCACGTCGCGGCAACTGTCCCGGCGCGGGCGGTGCTGCGAAGCTGTTAGATACAGGCGCGGGCAAAGCAGCCGGCGCGGCGGCGGCGACAACCGCTTCGACGTTGCCGTAGATTCGCGATTCGCCGGTTTGCTTGATGACGACGACGTCCACTCGCAGTACCGGGTCGACGGGAATGCTTGTTGCGTTCTCCGGAATTCCCGGCCGGCGAAGAGAGAAGGGATCTCGCAGCAGCAGCGTCAGAGTTCCGGTACCGGCAACGGCGCCGGCCTGAGTGACGATTCCGCCAGCTCCGTCGCCGCGTTCTTCGCGCGCGTCGAACACAAACTTGCGGTTGTAGACGCGCACTGCCGCAGCCAAGGGAAGCCCGTTCAGCGTCAGTGCCACATCCACGTTTGCCGTGTTCGCGTTTCCGTCGTCAACGAACTGAGCCGTCGGAGCGAAACCATCTCGAAGGTTCACCGGCAGCGGACCGGCAGCGGCCGGCACGACAGCTCCCGCCGGCGGAAACGCAGGAAATTGCGCAGCGGCACCCGTGGCGACGGGCAGCGCGAAGTCCGACGAAATGGCCTGTGCGACGATCAGCGCTTCATCGCGATTGCCGCTCACGGCGATGTTTGCCGCGGCCAGCAGATCGTTGCCGTCGGTGACCAATGACATCGCCTCGTTGATGCGAATGGCTGGTTTCAGTTCGTGAGCGTGACCGAAGTAACCCGTGTTCGGCGAGCCCAGCAAGTACGATCCCAGTTCGAGGGCTCGAACGCTGAAGAAGTCGCGAGACGGCGACGGTGCTCCGGCCGCGACCAGAGTCGGAACAAACTGAGTTCCCATTCGGCCGGTCGTCGCGGGGCCGAGTTGCAGCAGTCGTCGTTGCTCAATCGGAAAATCGGCAGACGGAGGGATGATCGTGACGGCCGTAGTCAGAGAAGCCAGCGAGAAAATGCCGTTGGCAGTGTGGGCAGCGTCAATCACCGTCAGTCCGGCGAAATGTTCGTTGCTGACGGGGCTCCCGCAGCGTCCGCAAGTCGCACGCGAATCGTCGACGCGCCGCCAAGGCCGATGATGTCGATCAGCTGCGCGGTCTCGTCAAACGGAACTCCATCGCGCGAGCCTGCAGCAGACGATGCCGCTCTGTCAGCAATTGAAACACGGACGCCACAGCCAGCGGGTCGATCGGATGACCGTCGTTGTCGTAGACCGTCAGTGCTCCACTTTGACCGAGATTGTCGCCGGCGTGAATGTTGCCGCTGACATCCAGAGCATCGACCGGCCCATGAAAAAAGAGGTATCGGGAACCGGACGCACGGGAAGTCCATTGTCGGTGCCTTCAATGGCTCGTGCGTACAGTCGGTTCAGTCGCAGGTACAGTTGTGGTGGCAGCGTCAGCAGAAGTCCGGGGCCACTGACAACATCGCCGCTGGGCTGAGTCAGCGTGACGCCGATGATGTCGGCTTCCATCTTGAACAGAGTGCCGTCGACCGGTGCCAGCCATGAACCACTTGCAAGGTTCAGCGACATGCCCGCTGAATTGACGCTGGGCAGGTTCGTGTCCACGTCAGTCCAGTTGGGCGAAAGCACCGGCATACTCAGCCCGAAGGCCGAAATGCCCGTCACCGTCAGCGCCTCTTGGACATCATCGATGGTTGGCATGGCTATGGTTCCTCCAGTCGGAGTTCCGCGACTCGCAGCAACGGATCGCGCAGAACCAACACGGCTCGCGCGATCGTTGCGGGAAACTGCAGATGAAAAATGCAGAAACCGTCGGGCGTGTTCTGTTCGCGGGTCATCTTCGCGGGCACGCTGCCGGTGTCCGGAGCCGAAGGGGACGGAGCCAGCGGCACGGTGCTGGAATCAACGGTCAACACACTTCTTCGTTGAAGCGGGCCGTCGGCGGGAATTCTCGCGTACTCCAGCAGTTCAATTGTCGCGGTGCCCAACGACGTGGGCTTTGAAGGCAGGTTCGTTCGAAAGACGACCAGCCGGTTTTCGGAATTCGCCTCGGTCGACAGGACTTCCACGACAGGCTGACCTGAAGGCGGACGGAATGCGTCGATCGTTGTCGACGGGACAGATTCGCCGGCGAAGATTCCGTTGGAAGGATCGTGTCCGGTGACAGCGACGATCTGGTAGTAGTACGGCTGCCAGCTTTCGGACACCGGGTCAACGATGCGTCGCGCGGGAAGGTTGTCGATCGTCAGATCCTGCCAGTTCGCGTGCGTCGCGGCAATCTTCGGCGGTCCCTTCATTCCCGTTTCCGCGAGCAGCGCGGAATTGCGAACTCGAAAGACGTTGTAGCCGGTCGGTTGAGGTCCGGGAGCCGCAATGGCGGTGACTTCGAGTCCTTCGGGCTTCGATCGAACTCGCAGAGACGGTTGTCCGGGCTTGATTCGTCGCGGCACGGCGAACCATGCGACTGCCGGCGACTTCGCGGATTCCTGATTCGCGGCCGACAGCGATGAGACTCGATACGCAAACAGCGTCGACGCACCGCCGGGAAGCTCCAGCTCAATCCGGTTCGCCTGTAGCGGAGCCGTGTTCAGCCGAGCAAAGGCGATGGAGGTTCGTTCGCGAGCGCCTGCATCGGCCAGAGCCGCAGTCAGCGACAAGGCGCGATCCATCGGTGTCGCTTCAGGTGTGGGTTCCGGAATGTTCGGGTCGATCGCGAACCGCAGCGCGGATTCCGTGGATTCCCAGACAACATAACCCAGAGCATGCGGGTCGGATGGCCACGTCAACACTCCTCGCGCGCGGTTGGCGGCATCGGGAAGGGCGGTCCACTGCAGATCGGCGGTGATTTCCGGAACGTCGGGCGGCAGCGGATCGAAGATCGGCGTTGTTCGCGGACCAGCGACGTCGCTGACTTCACCGGGAGGACGAACGGCTTCCTGTGCTTGAGCAAACACCGCGTAGTTCCATTGTGATTGTGTTTGAAAGTCGGCCGAAAACTGATGCACTGTCAATCGATAGCGACGGTTTTCGTCATCGGGAACGGGGGTCAGAATTTCCACGTCCGCAGTGTGAGCCGATGCCACGAACGGGTTTCGAGCGACGTCAAACTGCACGGTGAGTGCTTCGCCGGCGGCAAGCGAGGAATCCATTTGCAGCCCTGTCGCGAACCCGGGTGGCGATGCCGTTGCCGCGTAGAAACGTCCGTGGAAGTCGATTTGCCGCGGTGTGCGATCGGTCCAGTCCCAAGCGAATTCGATGATCAGGTCGCCGCTGACTCTGCGTCCCTGAGCCGTCTCCGGATCAAGTGCCGTGGTCACAGACTGCAGTCCGGGCAACTGTACCGGCGGAGCCTGTGACACGTACGTCGCGCGAGTCCAGCCGGACCAGCGTCCGAACACGTCACCTCCCGCAAGCAGATAGTCAGTCGTCCGTGAACCCGACAGCGGGACTTCCGATACCGGGTCGGTAAACGTCACAGGTTCGGCCGGCGGCGCGCCGTTGACGTTTTCGCCTCGCGGCGGCGTGAAAAGCTCGAAGCCCTGAGGAAACGGTCGCGGCGAATTCAGCAGCGCAGAACTTCCGGGACTTCGACTCAGCGCGATTGCATAGCCCTGCGGCAGAACCGCGTGGTGCCACGTCAACTGCACGGATTCCGTCTCCGGCTGATCGACGGCGGTGGCCGGTTTCGACGCAGCGCGCGGCGGTGAACGCGGCAGTTTCCGGATCGGGGCGGCCCTGTCGCGAGTGCCGCGACTTCCACCTTGATGCCGTCCGCAAGCATGAACGTGTTGGTGACCATGTAGTCAAAGTCGGTGCTAAACGACATCGCAGGTTCCGTGGCGACGGGAAATTGAAAATCGGAATGCGGCGGAAAGTCGATCGTGCCGTAGCCGAGCCCCGTGGCGGAATAGGATTCCGATCCGACGGACAGCATCGTGACACCGACAACCGGAATTTCGAATTCGGTCGGATCTGCTCCCGCGACCGCTTCGGGAATGTCCACCTGACGGATTCCCGGTCCCTTCTGCGAATACAGGAAGGCAACCTGCAGGTTGTTCGGATCGGCGTCGTTGGTGTTCGCAAGGCACTTGGCAATCATCTTCAGCACGGAATCCGGCGGATCGCGAACGAACTTCAGCCAGGCGCTGACGTCGGGAGGCGGCCAGTCAGGAGTCGGAATCGCGGCGATCCCGGTCGGCGGAAGCGGCTGATGCAGCATCGTTGCCAGTTGCAGACGTGTGGCAGCGGCGTCAACGCCTTCCGTGCTCGCCGGTGGAAAGCCCTGCGGATGCGGAGCATAAGCGGGCGGCGCAATTTCATCCTTTCGAAACGGCAGGCCGACAACCTCGATGAGTTCCCAGTCGTTCAGATTCGCAACTTCGTTGGCGTTAGCGCCGAAAATCCCGCTGATCTGTCCTTCGCCCGCGACACTGAGCGCGGCAACTCCGGCGACTCGAAAACGGCACTTCGATGGTGCTGCAACGGCGATCGTCTGTCCGGGAATCGCTCGCCCGCTGCGATCCAGTGCGTGAATGGTCAGTGACGACCCGGCATCCGGCTGCGCCTTCAGTTCGACATGAAACATGTTGATGCGGCCCCATTCGATCGAGCCCTCGCCACTGATATGCCTGTCGGTCGCAATGCTCTTCAGCGGCACACGTCCGCTGCGGCGAAACACCTGAAACGGCTGACGAGGAAATCCCAGCGCCGGCAGACTGCACCATCGCAGCGCGACGGGAAGGCCGTGTTGTCCGAACTTCGGCGCTTTGGAGTTGTGTCGACTGACTTCCGCCAGCGCAGTGCGTACCGCCGACGGATCGGCATCGGTCAGACCGCGACTGAACAACTGCATGGCTTGCGGCCAGACGTGTCTACTCATGATCGTCCTCCCACGGAGCCGCGGATTTCAGCACGAGATCAACGATCGTCGTGACTTCGTTCGGAAGGGAAAACAAAAGACTTGCGGGCCGATGAACAGACAGCCGCAACGGCAGTCCGCTGTCCGGAACACTCAGGCCGGGGTTAAGAAAACACAGCGTCCGTGTCCCGCCGGCGGACTTCACGAATCGCTGCACGATGTTCGCCGGAGACGCCGTGACTTCCATCGCCGGCACATCCTTCAAAACCACTCGCTGAAACGCCGGATCGTTCGGAGGTGCCTGCAGCGGAACCGTTTCCAAAACCGGTTCGAAGCGAGTTCGCCACAGTGGTTCGGCGGCATCCAGCAGAACGGCGTGCGGTGAGAATCCCGTGCCCGTCGCATTGGGAATCCAATAGATCGTGATCCCCGAAATCGATGGAGCCGGCATCGGCTCCTCACCGGCGGCCGACATCGCGTTGAGCAGTTCAATGTCCGTCGCGGTTCCAACCGGCGTGCCTCCCGGCGTCAGCGGAGTTCCGGAAGGCAGGTTCAGAATGGGGCCGGTCAGAGCGCGATGACGAATGTGCCGTTCGCGCAGATCCGCGACCAGTGCTGCCGGACTTGCGAACCGTCCCGTGCGGAACTGGCGGCGGAACAGCGGGACGGTTGCGGCGCCCGTGGCCGGATCGCTCGGGTCAGTTTCGATGTCCAGCGTGTAAGCCATCAGCGGACGCAGCGGTATCGGCACGGTGTGCGAACCGTGCGAATGCAAATCGATTTCTCCGGTACACGGCAGCAATCCTCCGGCAATTAAAGCTTCCAGAGCTTCGCGGTAAGGCGTGCTGATCGCCGACTGCACCGGGTCGAGCGTTGTGAGTTCGTCGTCCGGCATCGGCACTCCGTCCGCCGCTCGCAGTCGGATTCGCAGACTGCGGCCGTACGCCTGATACAGCGGAATCGTTGCCAGATCGTTGAACACGATCTTCACCGGATCGTCGCAGAAGTGAAACTGTTCGTCCGTGTTCGGTGTCGTCGCCAGCACGCGGGAATCCAGCCGATCCGGCGGGGCTTCGTCAGTCTTGAAGACGAATCGCTGAGTGCGGGAGGCGGCAGTTTCGCCTTCGATTTCGGCGTCGTATCGCGCAGTCAGCGTGTACCGTCGGCCCGGCATCAGCAGCGGCACCGGAGCACCATCGTTGAGATATCCCGACACGGTTTGCACGTCGCCCGTGCGAACTTCTTCTTCGTGCTCGGCTCGTTCGGCTTCCTCGCGGGAACAGACTTCGACGACACCAAGAATCACTCGCAGGTCGCTCCCTTTGGGGCCGCGTACTTCAAGTCGCAGCTTCTGCATCTTTTCTGACGGCTTGATCGTCAGCAGCAGACGTTCACGTTTCTCAGCATCGAGTTCGGCCATCAACGTGGCCACCGGCAGCACTTCGGCTTGCCATGGGTCAGCCAGCCAGTCACTTGGCAGATTCGTTGTGATGCCCGTGATTACCGCCGGGCCAAGCGCTGTGACGGATTGCTCTTCAACGACTGAATCGTCCTGAGCAAGCTGCACTGCAAACACACGATCCCGGAACTTCTGCGGCAGACTGACATACAGCAGCACTTGGTTGGCGGCACCGGTTTCCAGTTCGATCCAACGCCGCGCAGCGCGAGCATTCAGGAAGTCTCGGACTCGCGACGTGAGGTTCAAATCCGGTTGTTCTTCCGTGCTCAGAAACTGAGGCAACTGCAACGCTCGGAAGCACTGTGGATCAAGCTTCGGCTCGCTGCTCGCCGGCAGGTAGCAGAACCGCAACAGCAGAGTTTCCGGTCCGCTGATCGTTACGGAATCAATGGCGTCAGCGCGTATCTGCAGAATGTCTGCCGTCCGGCTCAGGAGAAGTTGTTGATCGACGCCGACCGTTCTCCGACCGCGAAGCGCTTCCATGCGAATCGGAACGAAGCCGACAACTCCATCGGAACGCAGATTGATCACTTCCGCCAAAACCAGCGACGCAGGCTCAGGCAGCCGAATCGAGATCGTATTGCGGAAGCCAAGTCCCGTACGTCCGCGAATTGTGGTCACTCGCAACTCAGCAGCACCGACGAACGTCATGCCGCTGTCGAAAAATCGGCGACCCAACACCGCCGGGCGACGGTTGCTGAACACGGCACAGATCTGCCTGTCACGCTGGTTCGCTACGGGAACTCTGCCGATCACGCGAGCCGCGTCTTCGAACTGTCCGTGAGTCGCCGCTCCCAGCAAGTTCAGTTGCTGTTCCAGTTCGCTGAGCGCTGGTTCGTTGACCTGCAATTTCGTTGGTGGCGGAGTCGCGCGCACGGTTCCGGGCGGATCGGGCTGTGCAGTGCCGTGCAGCAGCCAGCCTTCGCCGCTGGGACCGAATGGCTGTCCGCAGAACGTCCACAACACGCAGGCCGGCGGCGCTATCTTCTGACAAAGGTTCTCCCATCGCAGCTTGACCGACGAATTCAGTTCGGTGGACCGTTCCAAAGCGCGTTCGCCGTGAATGGGGACGTTGGAGAACAGAGCGAGATCCACGCTGGTGTTCGCTCCCTGCGCACCCGGCGGAACGTCACGCCGCCATGTCGCAGGAGGTTTCGGATCGGCCGCTCCAGCGGGAACCAGAAATCCCTGATCCAGCGAAATCTCCCGCAGGAAGTACCGCACTCGGCGATCGCCTCCGAGACTCACCCAGCCGTTCGGCGTCAGGTTCGGAGCCGGCGTGAGTGGTCGCGTGAACGTGGTTGTCGACGACGAACCGTCGCTCACTCGCGGAGCGCAGAAGAACTGCAGCACCGGCAGCGAATCAATCGGAACCTGCGGAAGGTCCGCGTCCGCCGGATTGGTTGCCGCGTCGATCGCATTGCCAAGGCTGCCGTCAATTGGACGTTCACCGCCCTGCCCGGCGGCAATCACCGGAGCGTGACTTTGCAGGAACACACCGTTGATCAGATCCGGCGCGGGAAGGCTGTGCGAGCCGCTGCCGATGTGAACTCCGACGCAGCCCTTGACGCTGAAGAAGAAGAAGCTGACTTTCCCGCAGACTTCGCCGTCGATCAGCGTGGGATTCGGCGCGGCCACGGTCAGCGTCCCGGTGGCTCCAATGCTGACGATGAATAGCCGTAGTTCGCCTTCCAGATAGATCAACCCGGTGACGAACAGCTTGCTGCCGAAGGAAACTCCCAGATGCGCGCCGGCGGAAACTTTCAGGTACAGACCCACCGACGTGTCGCCAAAGATGACGGACGCGTCGATTCCCACGGCGACGGCAATGCCCGGCAAGCCCGGTCCGGCCGGTTGCCCTGCGATCGCCGGCGGGAACGGAGCGATCTGATTACCGTCGATCATGAAGTAGCCGCGAGCCTGAACCAGATTCAGGACGCGAGCGCTGGCCGGAGCCGAAATCGTGCCGACGTACAGATGCCAGTTTCGCAGGTTGTTGAACTTGAAGAAGATCTCGATCGGGATTTTGATCTCCACGATCTTCTCGATCTTCATGTCGATCAACACGCCGATCGTCAGTTGACCCTGATTGAAGTCCAGATCAATGACGCCGAGGATTCCCGTCGTCAGGCCCTGATCCGGCAGCTTCGGCAGAACTTCAATCACCTGAACTTTGACGAAGATCAAAATTCGCGGCCCCGGCAGTTCCAGCACAAACATGCCGCGGAAGTTCACCAGAAATCCGCCTTCGACGGTTCCCAGAATCAGGCCGAGCCCGAACGCCCATTTGTCGAATTCCGGAACCCACAGCGCCTGTCCTGATCCATTGAACAACTTCGCCGGTTCGCCTTCCGCCTTGACCAGCCACTTCAGCGACGGAGGGATCGAATCGCCGGGAATCGCGGCCGGTTCGTCGCGTTTGAAGTGCATGGCGAACAGACCGCTGAAGCCGTACAGGCCGAGTCCGGTCGACCACAGCAGAATTGGCGTTGGGAACTCCACGATCAGTCCGGCGAACACGGCAATCGCTTTGCGGCGTGTGTCAATGTCTTCGATCGCGAGCAGTCCCAGACTGGCGGCGATCCGCAGCTTGGTCGGCACCACGGTCACGTCCAGCGAACCCAGAATGCCCTTCTGAGCAACGCCGTTGACTTCCTGATCGACAATCTGAACGCGGCCTTCACCTTCCAGCGTGGCCGGGATCCTGACCTTGACTCCCGATGGCAGAATCGACGGCGCTCCCAGCGGATCGAGCGGCCACTTGACCTTGAAGCGGTCGACGGTGATCACGCCAAGATCGACCTTCAGTCCCAGATCCAGCTCCAGCGTCAGCGGATTGAACCGTGCCAGCCGAACGCCGAAGACCTTAATCAGGCTTCCCAAAGGCTCACCGATATTGAACAGCCCGGGATCACCCAGATCGATTTCATAACCGCGGCTGGTGTCGAAGATCGGCTGGTACGTGACGCCGTCTTCGAAGTGCAGATTGAAACCAACGGCCTTGTAACGAACCTTCAGATTGCGTTCGGTCTTGAGCTTCAACTGCGGAATCTCGATGCCGAATTCCACGCCGTAGTCGAAAATGACACCGAAGTCCGTGAACCGAACGGGTTCTTCGTCGGCTGGCAGAAACTGGCGAAATCGTCCTTCGCCGCCGAACAGCGTGATCGATCGCGTCTGAAAGATGAACACGCCTGATTCGACTTCCAGCCCGCCGATTGCAATCGGCACTCCCAGCGAAATCGCCAGCAGTGCCCAGTCGCCGGCACTGTGAGGATCAACGGCCGCAGCAGCGCTGTTCAGCACCGGAGCCAGCGTGAGCAGTGCTCCGCCGATATTGCGGATGCGGCGACTGTTCAGATCGTCCGTCGGCTCCACCGTCATCCGCAGCAGACCATCCTTGTCCTGCGGCGAAGCTCCCAGATAAAGTGTTTCGCTGACCTGTCGGATCGTTCTGTCGTGGGTGATCAGCAGCTTAAACTCGACGACTCCGTCCGCCGGGTTGTCATTGCCTTCAACGGCCGCCGGCAACTGTTTGAACGCCAGACTTCCGGTGTCGACGCCGTTGTTCCGCAACCCTTCTTCGAACTCCGTCTCAAAATCGACTTCCCCGGAAAGCTCCAGCAACACCCACAGGTTGCGTTCCAGCCGAATCCGGAAACTCAGCCGCCGCAGATACGGCGGTCGCCGAGTCGGAATCTCGGGAGCCGGGTCCGTCGGTTTGATCACGGGCTTCGGATCGTCGCCGTCACCCTGAGGCGGATCCGGCTGCGGTCTTGGCGGACGCGACAGAGTTGCCCGAACGGTGCGCGACGGCGAAGTCGCTCCGACGGATCCGGTCACAATGGCCACACGATCCAAGTTGCGTTCCGCTTCGGTCGACGCCGACTGATTGGCCGACGCTTCTCCGGTTCCTTCGCTGGCCGGATCGACGGTCGCACCGGCCGCGGTCGCAATCGCCTTAGCCACGTCCAGCCGGCGTTCCGACAGTTTCTTGTTGTAGTCCGATTCGCCCTCCGCGCTGGCTCGCGCTTCGATATGCACGTTGCGGGGTGGACTCAGGCGATCCTGAATCCACTTCTTTAGATTCGCCGCGCCGCCGGACGGGCTCGCCGGACCGCCGGACGGAGGAACCGACGCTCGAAACCGCGCGTCGTCGACGGTGTCGTTCTTGTACTTCGTCAGCACGCCGTCCCACTGGCTTTTCTTCGGCTTGTCGTAGTCGAAGAACAACTCGAACACTTCCGGAGTGGCAGACGTGGTGCCGGGATATTCGATTTCAATGTCCAGCGTGGCTCCGTGAGGACACAGCACTGCCACGGACCGCGACTGCCCCAGCACGCGATCCGTCAGCACCGAAGCTCCGTTGCGAATCACAATGTGCGGATTCTCGCCCCCTTCAATGAAGAGCGTTTCCGTGTCTGAACTGCTGCCGGGCAGCAGTCGCAGGTTGCCTCCGGGAGGCAGCGGCGTCGTGGGATCAACGGTCAGCACAGCGTCCTGCCGAGCACCTTCAACGGGTTCGCGGTCGAGCTCGCTGCCATCCGGATCGACCGGCGTGTCCGTTTCGGCGGCAACGACTTCCAGCCGAATCTGCTGTGTGAATTCGTGATGGCCGCCGGGTGAGGCTTCGTCGACGACATGCACCACCATGTCGTGTTCACCCACCGGCAGCAGCGTGTCGGGCATTCCGGGAGAAATCCGCGCATCGCGACGTTCGTCGTTCCAGACCTGCTGCCCGTCAATTGTCACGGAGATCGAATACCTTGGAACACCGCCGCGAAGATCCAGTTGAGCGATCGCTGTTTGAGTCACTCGCGCGCGGCTGCCCGTGATCGTGATCGTGCGGTCGTTCCGTTCCTTTTTTCCCTTCGTGTAATCAACTTCCGTCTTGCCGATGAAGAACTTCACCTCAACGTCAAACACGGTGATCGGCGTGTTGGCGAAGATGTGAACAAACGCTTCCATCGAGATTTCGCCACGGAACGAAATCAACAGATCGTTCACGCCGATGTTGAAGCCGAAGTCCTTGCCTTCGTCCAGATAGAAGATTCTGGCGCTGCGAACAAACAGACCCTGAAACGCTTCGTCCGTCCCGAAGAATTCCAGAATCTCCGGTGGCGTGCTGTCTTCGGAAAGATCGATCAGAATCTGACCGACGCCGAACGCGAACCGTCCGCTTTCATGCAGCGCGATGGGCGGATCCATGCGGATCAGTTCGCCCTGAGCGAGATCGTGCGGCGCGTCGAATCCGCCGCTGCCCCACGACGCCAGCTTGAATTCCGGAGGCAGCGACAGATCATCGCCCTGCTCATAGATCAGCACGGCTTTCGGCAGAACGAACTTCACGTCCTGCCCTGCGTCGGCCGGGTCGGTTGACGGCCGGATCTTGAAGTCAGGACCGACTTCGCCGGGAACCCATGTGTCTGTCGGCAAATGGAACACCAGAGCCGACAGCATCAGTTCAAGGCGAAAGCGAACACCCGGATATTCCGTCGCAGTACCAGTCGCCTGCTCAACAACACCCAAATCGTTGAACAGTCGGTCGAACTCCGGCAGAACAGGAATCAAGCCTGTCGCGGCCGTGTTGATAAACGCAGCACCGTCGCGAGGAATCGTCAGCCGGAAGTCGACGAACACGTCGTCCCAGCGAAACACGCCGCCACCGGGATCGCGATGTTCGCGCCGCGGCGCCGCTTCGCCGTCTCCGCCGAAAGAAACGCGACCGGTATAGACGATGCCCGTATCGTCAAACGCCGTTCGCAACTCATCCACGCTGACAAACGCCAGATAGCGGTCAACGTGAGGAGGAAAGGTAAACCCAGCCAGAAACTGCGGGGCGAGCAGTTCGTAAACACCCAACTTTGTCGCAGGCATCAACAAACTCCCTGAGGGTAGTCAACGATATACGTTTCCTGAACGTGCGTCAATTAACACAGACACCACAGAAGACGTATGGACACCTGGCGCGTCCGCGAGAGCGCCGCGACCATCTTTCCCAGCACAGCGTCCGGGAGAGGTCGCACCAGCGAAGCGATGTGCCGGAGAGGGCCGATCGCACCGTCAACGCCCTGCCAACATGGCTTGCCCGTTGGCGAAAGCCTCAACGGAACGACGAGCCAACTGGCCAGCGACGGCGTCAGGAGTTCCCGTCACCGCCCGAAAGGAAATTCCCTGATGCAACTCGGCGTTGATCGAATGGTCAGCGAACGCGATTCACGTCGATCCGGCCTGGAGGCACAAACTGCGATGATCGCAGCAGATTCCGGCACGGGACCCATCGCCGTGCTAATCAGTCTGAAGAGTCGTGGAATTACTCTGACCTAAAGCAAATGGCCGGGTGGCACTGGCGAAATGTCGCAGACTGTGAGAACGGCACGGTGAAGTGTGCCGGTGTCTCCAGTTGCCTAAGGTAGCGCTCGGTCGCCTGTCTGCTGGAATGGCTGAGTGTCTGCCAAGCGGCCTATAGGTCGCACTGCTGACGGGCTGCCAGCGAACAGCTCGACATTTCGAGTCCAGAGCAACTGACGTCAGTGCTTTACTTCTCTGTCGCCGAACGATGGCGATGTTTGCCGGCTTATCCTCGGGACACGTAACAATCGCGGCCTTCGGTGCAGGAGTTTCGGTCGACGAGCTGGTTGTCGGGGCCCATGACGTGCTGGGACTTGTTGCACCAGCAGTTGAAACGGGTGCTGCCTTCTTCCGCTTCAGACTGAGGGTCAGGGTTGCCTGTGACGTAGATGGCCTTGCTGCGCAGGTTCATGCATACGGGCAACAGCGACGACGCTGGCCCCTCAAACTTGCGTTGGTATGCCATAAGTTTCTCCGATTCTAGACAAGGTTGGTCGAGGTCAACTGCTGGAAGGAATCACTCGGAACCGGGAAGTCAAGACCGCCGGTTTCCATGCCGGCGGCGCGTAAGACGGCGCGTTTGACGGCAACCTGAGTCAACTGGATCTTGTATTCGTTTTCGCTGAGTGCGATCGCGCCACGAACTGCTTCTGCGCCGGCGGCCGTGGCCGTCGCTTCGGTGACCGACTTGCCGATCAGTGCGCGTGCCGCGGCGACTGCCAGCCAGGGAACGGGCGCCACCTGGCCGAGAACAATTGCGGCATCGCGGACGGTGCCGAGGGTGACATCCATCGAGACCGCAGCCGCGGCCAGCGGCTGATCAGGACCTTCTCCGTGACGGACTTCATAGGCCGCGGAAAGGCGGTTACGGCTGGGCGGGATGATGATGTGCGTGACCAGTTGCCCCGGTCGCAGGACGTTTTCCGATTCCCCTTCAAATCCAGGCGTGCGATAGAGTTCCTGCAGATTCAGAAACTGTTCTGATTCTTCCTCCGGGCCGATGAGGCGTACTTTCGCGCCCAGGGAAATCAGCGCCGGGGCCATTCTTGAGGCGTTGACAAACTTGGCGGCTCCGCGGTTACCCAGAATGGCGTGGTAGCGATTATCGCCGCCGGTCACCAACCTGCCGGAGTCCGCCAGCAGGCCGTGCCCGTTTCGAAAATACCAGCATGTCGGCCGTCGCAGGACTTCGCCGACAACGGTTCCCTGAGACTGCAACTGAATACTACTGATCCCCTGAATCACCTGCTTCACCGACGGGAAATCATCCGTCGAGCGGGCGTCGAGGAATTCGTCCAGCTTCACGGCGGCACCGACCCACAGATTCCCTTCGTCATCCGATTCCAGGTGTCGCAGCGATTCAATCTCGCCGATATTCACCACCAGATCCGGGTTGACGACCATGCGCTTCATCAGTCCTACCAGATCTGTTCCTCCGGCGAGCACGGCGGTCTGCCGGGATTCGTCGGCAAGCAGTTCAACAGCTTCCGATTCGGTATGCGGTTGTGCGTACTCGAAGTTTTTCATGGCATTATCCTTTCGCAGATTTAAGTGCATCGAGCACGCGTTTGGGCGTGGCGGGGAGAGTCGGGACACGGACACCGGTTGCGTTGCAAATTGCGTTGGAGATCGCGGCGGCCCCGCTGATGGCGGGAGGTTCGCCAAGACCGATGACTCCTCGAGCGCGTTCGCTTTCCGGTTCATGCAGGTGAACGATCAATTCGCCGATGTCGCCGAGTCGCGGAAGCCGGTACGAATCCAGTTCGCAGTTGACGAAATTGCCTGTCTGCGGATCGTTGATCCTTTGCTCGAACAATGCCGACGCGATGCTCATGATCAACGCACCGTTGATCTGACTTTCCGCCGTGGTGCGGTTGATAATCAGGCCCATGTCCTGCACGGCGACCATCCTGCGAATCTTGACAACACCCGTGTCGGTATCGACGGCCACGTGCGCCATCTGCACTCCCGCGACGTTGGCACTGGAGAGCTTGCTGTCGGCTCCGCGCTGATAGGCCGAATTGATTTCCAGCGGTTTAATGCCAATCAGGCTGCAAGCCTCCTTCCATGACAGGCTCTTGTTGCCGTAGCCGGCAACGGAGATGCGGCCGTTGGAAGCTTCCAATGTGTCTGCCGGGACTTCCAGCTTCTTCGCGACCAGTTCGAAAATCTGAGCGACCGCGTCCTGAGCCGCTCGACGATGCGATTCGCTGACCGCGCCTACGGTGGTGCTTCCGCCGGAGGCACCGCTGAACGGATAGGTGGAACTGCCGATGTTGACTTTGACGGCTTCCAGCGGCAGTCCCAGAGTTTCTGCGACAACCATCCCGCAGACGGTACGAGTTCCGGTGCCAAGGTCCTGAGTGCCGCAGTAGCTTTCAACACCGCCGTCCGGATGGATCTTCAGCAGGCAGTTTGAGCTGTTGGCAGTTCCGGACCACTTGTGCAGTCCGATTCCCAGGCCTTCGACAACGCTGCCGTGTTTTGGTCCCTTTCCGTGAGGATGCCAGTGTTCCCGCCAATCGATCAGATCCGCGGCGATACGCAGTTGTTCGGCGTAGACCGGAGCCTTATCGGGGGAATCGATGTTCTGCAGATTTCGCAGGAAGATATCGAGACTGTCGGCCTGCATTTTGGCGGCCAGATCGTCGAACGCTGTATGCGTCAGAGCACAGGCCTGCGGATGGTTGGGTGCTCGCCAGGCGACCGCTGGTTCATTATTGGTAATGATGCCGGTGGCTTTGCGGCGGATGTTCTTCGGCTTGAACACGTAGGGAAAATTGCCGACGGACACGGTGCTGCCATCGTAGCCGGAGGTTCCCCAGTGCTGTGAATCCCAGACCTGCACCACGCCGTCGTCGTTTGCCCCCAGCTTCACCTTGATGAAGCCGGAAGGACGGCTGCCGCCGATCTTCAGTTCCTGATCGCGCGACAGCAGGAACTTGACGGGTCGCCCGGTTTCCTTTGCGATCTGAGCGGCCGCGATGCCCCAGTAGTTGGGCTGGAACTTGCTGCCAAAGCCGCCGCCGATGTAGTCGCAATGGACGTCGACATCGTCGGCTGTGATTCCCAGTCCGCCCGCGAAACCGTCGTCGGTCTGGGAAACATTCTGAGTCGAAAGATGTGCCTTCAGCTTGTTGCCTTCCCACTGCACAGTGCTGCCGTGAGGTTCCAGGCAACAGTGCGTGATCACGTCGATCCCGTATTCTCCCTCGACAACATACTTCGACTGTTCGAACAGTTCCTGGATCTTGCTGTTCTCCCACTCCTCTTCGTCGTCGTTGTCGCCAGGTTCGCCCAGAGCGGAATCAAGTTCGATACCTCCGCCGGCCGGTTTGATGCGACCTTTTGCTTCGGCCGCCTGCAGGTCGGAATCGGAAGTGAAGACATCAAGCATCTCGTACTTGACTCTGAGTTTCGCGACTCCTTCCGCGGCGGCGGCTTCGGATTCGGCTGCCACTGCGACCAGAAGCAGCCCATCCGTCTGGATCTCGATGGGTGCTTCGCCGGCTTTAGGAGCGTTGATGAAGTGGACATGGACCACTCCCGGCACTTTCTGAGTTTCCGACGCATCGACGGAAACGACTTTGCAGTGCGAGTGGGGGCACCCGAGTGCTTTGACGATCAACTGTTTCGGCAGGTTGATGTCGTAGGTGTATTTCGCGGTGCCGTTGGATTTTTCGGGGCCGTCCAGCCGCTTCACTCGCTTGCCGATCAGGTGCGATTGATGGTTTGCCGGCCACTGGTATTGCACTTCAGCCATGTCAGTTTCCTTTCACAAGCGAGGTCGCGGCCTGGATGATGTTCGCATAGGTTCCGCAGCGGCAGATGTTTCCATTCAGCCCGGCGCGGATTTGTTCGTCGGTGGCATTCGGATTCTTATTCAGGAATGCTCGAACCGCGATGACGAACCCCGGAGTGCAGAACCCGCACTGCTGGGCGTCATGGTCAACAAAGGCTTTCGGGACGGCGTCGCCTGCCAGGCTTTCGATCGTGGTGATTTCCTTCCCGACCGCAGCCAGTGCCAGCGTGGTGGACGCCATCGCCGGCTTGCCATCAATCAGCACCGTGCTGGCTCCGCTGCTTCCGTCAGCGCTGACGGGTTTCGCGCCCGTCAGATCGAACTGGTATCGCAGCACATCCAGCAGTGTCGTGCGCGGTTCAACTTTGGCCTGCATGGACTTTCCGTTCACTTTCAGAGTGATGGAAGTCTCGCCGCTGACGACTCGGGACGCTGCAGTTGCGGTGTCCTGACCGCTGGCATTGCCAACGACCGTTGAGGCCGCGACGGCGGCACCGGACCCTCTTAGAAATCCGCGCCGGCTAAGGCCCTTCGAGGCTGACTGTGACATGATGCCCCCCGTGAACTTTCGTCGAAAAGAGGAAGCGGATGGATTGCCCGGATGACTCGATCGCAAGAGCGTATCGGATGGGCAACAGCGCTTCAATCGAGCGGAAACCGGGAGCAGCGCGCGGCGAGCGTTGACGTGAAAGCATCGAGTCGTCGGTCAGCGTCTGCGGAGCGGCTACTGGCCGCTGGAACGGCTGCCGCTTGGCGATCCGGCAATCGGAGTGCCGGCCGGCAGCGGTCGCGCCGCGATGCGCAGGTTCAGGCCGTGTGCGAGTTCCCGAATCCTGCGGAACTGTGCGAAGTCATCCGGGTACAGCCAGATCGTCACCGTCGAATCAAACGGTGCCGTTTCCAGGACCTGACGAAAACGTGACCCGACCAGCATCGCTTCGTCGATGGATTCCGCGTCCAGAGTTTCCGCCGGAACCAGCGTCCACCGCGACACGCTGACTCGATAGCTGCCGCCGCCGTACTGCAGAGCCTGCAGCGGCGGCAGTGAGCTGCGTTCCACGGTGTAGTTCAGGCGAAATCCGCCGACCGGTCCAACCGAACCTTCATACCGGTTCATCTTCATCACGGTGCTGCTGCGTGACTTGACCTGTGCCTTGAGCCGTTCCAGCAGGGCTTCCAGCGGGATGTAAGCGACGTGACCTTCGTTCATGCGGAAGTGAAGTTCATGCTCCGTGACCGGTTCACCGACCGGAGACAGCCGGTGCTGAATTCGTTCGCTGCGATCGGGAACCGAAAGCGCGGCGTCCAGAACTTCCTGCAACTGCTGCGTCTGTACGCTGACGCCGTGCAGCCGGTCCGCGATGAACCGGTGATGCTGTTCGCTGGAATTCAGCTGCTGCGTTGCCGCCGCGATGCCCTGTTCGTTCTCACTCAGCGACTGCGAAAGCAGCAGGACGCGTTCCGCCGCGGCGTCGTACTCCGCCGTGATCGTTCGCAGTCGTTCCGTGTTTTCGGCACGGGACTTTTTTGCGGCTTCGGTTTTGTCCAGCAGTTGCTGAAGTTCGGAGGAAGACACCGCAACCGTCGACGTGGCGCGATCCAGTTGAAGCTTCAGCTCCGCGATCTGTGCCGTCAGATCCGCCAGTTCAGCCGGATCAACCTGAGGAAGTTCGGGCCCGACAAACACGGGCGGGACGACGGGTTCGACAGTTTCAGCATCGTTGTCCGCGGCGGTATTTCGAGCGACGCCATCGTTTGACGCGAACCCCGCTTCGACCTTTCCCGCGCTGTCCTCCACCAACGGCAGCGTCACGACCGGTAGCGCGGATTCGCGCGGCTGCCTGGCCACTTTCACTCCGGCCACCACGATCAGAATGATCAGAATGCCGACAATGTTGGCGATGATGTCAGGAACGAATCGGATCGAATTCCTGTTCGGCTGTGCTGCGACGGCGACTCATAGCCGAATCCTCCTCTTCTGATTCGGATCGGCGGGCCGGATGACCGGCATGCCGGGCGCGTCGTCATTCAGCGTCGAGTATGCCTCCGACTGAGGCTGTTCGTGCGAATAGAGCGACCGGCCGTGGTTGGGTTCGACGTGCGGGCTCAGATCGATGTACGACACTGACGGAATCCCCAGTTCCGAAAGGCGCCGCTTCAGTCGCAGGTGCGTCAGTTCAGCTCCCGGACTGACGACGAATCGCACGAATGGCAGCACGACACTCTGGCCGTGCCGAGGCGCGTACTTCAGTTCCTCGGAAACACCCCGCAACGCGGCCAGCAGTTGTTCCTCGAAATCGTCCTCGCTGACGCGCTGCGGAGTCTGGCTGGCAACCGTGACATACCCTGGGTCCAGAAACAGCGTGACGACCTGCCTGCTGAGCGTGGAGCGCGCGGCGGCGTGTTGAGCCTGGGCGAGCATCTTCAGGAATTCCGGATCGATATCCTGCGGCACCGCCGAGGGACTGCCCTGAACTGACATCGAAAACGGAACCGCAACTCCGTTGGCGTTGAACGCAGAACCGGCGCTTCCGGGGCTTTGTTCGCTTCCTGTGACCGATGAATCAGCGTCGCTGTGCCACGTCATCGGCGGCGCGTAACTCGGCGTAGCTGGTGATTGCTGATCGCCGCCGATTCCCGCCGGTCCGGCTGTGCGGGATGTCTGAATGTCGCCAGCGGCGAACGATCCAGACCAGCCGGACGGCGCGCGGGAATCGCGGCGACGCAGTGGTGAGTCGGCTGGAGCAGTGTCAGCCGAATCACCAGGTTCACCGATGGTTTCGCCCGTCGTCGAAGTCTCATCATCGATCGGTTTCAGGTTGTTCCAGAATTCGCTGTCGGAATTCTGAGCGGCGCCGTTTGCGACAACGGCGTCATCGCCGTGCGTTCCGAAGACGCTGTCGAACTCCCGCATCGGACCGGTCAACCGCTCACCAGCGCCGGAATCGTCAGCGCCACGCTGATGATCGCCGGGAACGCCGGCGCCGGGATCAACATCGCCGGGATCGGTGCCGGCCGGTTTTTCGGCTGTAAGCGTGTCGTCCAGTCGAACTTTGCCCCGGGTGTTTCTCGGGTTTCCAAACGCGGGTTCCGGAAACGGCTGGAACGCTGTTTCCGGCTGAGGCGCCACGCGCCCTCGCGGCCGCGCGTCGCGGAATGAGCCGACGGCATGATCGTCGAGTTCGCGAGACGGCAGCGGCGGGCGATCGATCGCACGAGCGACGACGGGCGGCCGTTCAGGAGCGTGTCCACCGGCGTAGTAGCGTCCGGCGAGTGCGTCATTCCCTTCCCTCTGACCGCGCTGTTGCGGTTCGTCTTCCGCCATCCACGCGTTGCCGCCGGAGCCCGCGCCGGCGCTGTCATGCAGGTTCCTCACAGTGCCCTGCAGCGCGGCATAAAGCGACTGTCGGCGCGTGAGTGCCGCCAGCAGCGATTCACGCAGAACTCGTGTTTCGTCGTCCGAAGCGACGCCGGTATTGATTTCACGATCCGCTTCAACCAGTTCGTACCCGAAGTGTATTCCGGCGTCCTTCAGGATCCGCTGAGCCACATAGAATCCGGCGGTGCCTTCCGGTCGAACCAGCAGCAGCACATACGGTTCAGAATTGATGGCGTTGGTCGACAGCGACCGCAGCCGATGCAGAGCCAGGACTCCAGAAAGCAGTGGATTGTCGCGAGCCGGAAACCCCTGCAGATCCTGCGGCGTCATGCGCACTTCACCGGGGCGAAACACCAGGCCGTCGCCGGTGATTTCCACGATGACGGGTTCACGCACCGTGCCGGTGCTGTTGCTGAATTCGATGATCGTGGAATCTGTGCCGGCCGACGCCTGCCGGTCCTGCTGCTCCCGAACGTGTTCCCGCAGGCTGACCAGTGCCGACTCGCGGCGAACCAGCAGCTGTTCCGCCTGCTGCGTCGTTTCCGTGGCTTCCTCAAGTGCCGTTCGCAGAGTTGAAAGCTGCTTCCGCGAATCGTGAAGCTGTGACTGAAGTGTCATTTCCCGCTCGCGAAGCGCCGTCAGTGATTGCAGACGGGTCGCCAGTTGGTCGCTGTCTTCTGAAGACTGCTGAAGTCGCCGCAGATGCTCACCGGCGTCGCGGATCTCCGATTCCAGCGCGGCCGCTTCTGATTTCGTCGAACGGAATTGCGTCTGAAGCTGAAGATGCTCCGCTTCGGCTTCTGCGATGTCTGCCCGCAGAGCGGCGATCTCGTCCGCAGCCCGGTGCGCCTCGGCCTCGGCATCGTCATCGCTGAGAGCTGCGACGCCCAGGCCGTTCGGGTCGTCAACCGGGTCGTCGGGAATTTCCACCGGAATCAGGCTGTGCTGCGCGGAGTCCTCATCCGCCTGCACGGCCACGACGGCGTGGATTTGCTGATGGCGAATTCGGCGAGTCGTCACCAGCAGCAACAGAATCAGCGCACCCATCGTGCAGACCAGAACTGCCAGAAAGGGAAACAGCGAAATCGAGGTGTCTGAATTTCGCCTCGCCATGAATGAAGAGTGTCCTGCTGCGTTCGTCGTTCGAGTCTTGTTCCGCGCGTCGTGAAAACGCGGTACGCAGGTCCTGCGTCTTCAGGAACGGCCGACCGACAGGGTTACGTCCCGGACCGCCCGCCGGTTTCGACACCGTGCGGTGTCGGAGCTTCCGGTTGCCGAATTCCCGTTACGCCGCCTGCCGCGCCGTTGTTTTTGCGGTCAGAATGTGGACGGCCGCTGTCAGGCTTCCGGCAGTCTGTTCCAGTGTGTCCACGAACTGCAGCGTCTCCAGGTTGCGGTTCAACTGCTGCTGAAGCAGAGCCAGGCGTTCTTCCGTTTCCGTCATCTTCAGCAGCGTCCGACCCAGGTCATGAATCGCCTCGGACTGCGCCGCGGCTGACTGTGAACTGGCCAGCATCGCGTGTTGCCACGCCGAAATGCGATCTTCGAAACGGACCAGCATCTGATCCAGGCGTTCGGCGAATTCCGAAGTACCCTGCTGCAGTGCCGTCGCGTAGCCGTCACGTGCATCGGCGGAATCTTGTCGATGGATCTGCAGCGTCTGCTGAACGTCGTCGTCCAGCCGTGAACGCAGTTGCGAAGTCTGCTCCGTCAAAACTTCGTTCCATGACAACCGCATCTCCGAAAGCTGTTCGACCCACGCCGACGAATGCTTCAGAAGAGCCTGCGTCATGACTTCTTCCGCCTGCGGCAGGCGGCCACGCGTCGACTGGCTGTCGCTGAAAAGCGGAAGCAGGTGGTCGATGCCGAACTGTTCGACATCATTCAGAATCGACTGTTCGCTGCGTTCCACGACGAACGACGAAAACACCATCACGATGGACATCCCAAGCGCCAGAGCGGTTGTGTCAAAGGCGACCGCCAGGCCGCCGGTCACTTCGCCCAGCGAGGAATCCAGTTGTTCGGGAGTGACGTTCGCGATTGCCATCGTGATGCCGATCACCGTGCCCAGAAATCCCAGGATGGGAATCGCCCACGTGATCGTTCGAATCATGGCGTAGCTCTGGTGCAGCCGGTCGCCGGCCAACTCCGCCAGATACTTCAGATGTTCCTCAAGACCTTCCCGCGACGCGGCCTGGACGTATTGCAGAGTTTCCTTCAGTCGCAGTCCCGCCTGAGTTCCCTGAAGCGAAGTGCCGTTGCCGCGAAGCCAGTCACGCACGGTCCGTTCTGCGTCGCCGCGGTTCTCAGAATTCCGGTGTCGAAGCGCTTCATCGATGGCCGCTTCCGTTTCCGACACAGCGCGGCGTTCTGCCGGGAAGCGTCGAAACTTCTGCAGCAGGATCGCCACGCCGACGAAAAACATGCCCGTGCTGATGACTTCCAGCAGATGGCTGCAGAAGTACCGTCGAACGAACTGCGAGATTCCCGGGATGAACGGTGCTGTTCCGTAAAACAGTCCCGTCAGAAGTAATCCGACCAGGGCCGGACCGATGCCGATCCGAGCACTTCCGCCTCGGGATTTTCGACTGTCGACCGAGGCTGATTTGGCTGATGACTGGCTGCTCACGGGCGCTCCCCGTCCTGATTGCGGGGGACACTCGGATTCCGTTCGGTGCGGCGAGATCGACTCCGTGAAAGCAGTGCGAACGGCAGATTCTGCCGGTTTGCGGTGCATAAAGAAGCGTGAATCGCCGGGGGATTTGGCGGCCAGCACCCGAAGCCCCCCGGGTCAGTGCTGTGCGGCAGGACTGCGCCGACGGAGATTCACTCCGCAGCGACAGCCTGTAAAGGTGATCGTCATAAACGCAAAAACCGGTTGAGGCATTTCAATCGGAATAACCGGAAAGGCTTACCGGCTCGCATTGGCGCGGCGATTGGGAGGATGCTCCTGACGAGCCACTGCCCCGTCGGACGACTTCTGTAACACGCGGCTAAGCATCAGCCGCGCGCACGTCGGCGCTGGTCGCGCGTCGGCATTCATCAAAGCACGCCGGAACGACCGGCAGTGCCGCGCGCCGGCAGGGACTCAAGGGCAACAGGCGCGCACAAAAAAAGCGGCCTGGCCTTCCATGGCCGACGCCGCTTCGTACCCGACAGGCACGAGATCCATTCATGCCTTTCAGTCGGGAGGCGGGACGTTAAAGAGATCGTCGAAACGTGTCAAAGTGAATTACCCGATCACCTTCATCTTTCCGGAGACATTTGCCGGTACGGCTTCACACTTCGGCAGAAACTGCAGAAATCCGCATTGCTGTCCGTCAGCGAATCGCTGTACAGTCCCGCACCTCCGGCGCTGCAGATGCGGGTCATTCCCCAACGGTTGCTGTATGAAAACTTCTCCTTCCGTTTCAGACCTGACGATTCAGCGAAGAATCATCCGCGCGGGATGTGTTTCGACAATGTGCTGCCTTTGCATGCTCGGCGGCTGCATGTCGCCGATGAACACGCGTCTGCCGACGTGGTGGACGGCTCCTCCACAACTGGAAGCAAAGGCCTATCAGCGACAGGATCCGTTTCCGGATGTCGATCTGGGGCCGGATACGCTGTCACGTCCCCGCGAATTCACACGTCCGCGAAGCGAACCGCGACGAGCCGCAGAGCAGCGGCTGCTGCAGGGAGTTCCCGTTGGTCCGGAAGGTGTCCTGCCAGGCGTTCCGCAGGGCGGACTTTCCCGGCCCGCCGCCGTCTTTTGAACAGCCTGCGAAATGTCATCGGAACTTCGCACGGATCTGCTGACCGGCCGACAGGTAATTGTGGCTCCGGGACGCTCTGACCGCCCTGGAGCAATCGCGGTCGATCCGCCGCTTGCCGCCGAGAACGATCCCTTCCTGGAATCAAACGAACGCGAGACTCCGCAGGAAACTCTGGCGCTTCGAACAACGGACAGCCAACCGAATCACGCGGGCTGGCTGCTTCGAGTCGTTCCGAATCGATATCCGATGGTGTCTCGAATTGCCGACGCGATGCCGCACGCAGGTTCCGAAAGCAATGCACCGGCGGACACCATCGCCGGTGCCCATGAAGTCGTGATTGAATGTCCGGACGGACGAAGTCGACTGACCGAACTGACGATCGCGGAGATCTCCCGCATTTTGCTGGCGTGGCAGAAGCGAGTTCATTTCCTGGAGGCTCAGGCCGGAACCGAAGTCGTCAGCGTGTTTCGCAATCAGGGCTTTAGTGCCGGAGCGTCGCTGCTGCACAGTCATTCGCAGATTGTCGCCACGAACTGCGTTCCGCCGCTGCTGGAAGAACGCATTCGCCGCGCAGAAGAGCATCGTCTGACGACCGGCGACGAACTTGTGGAACAACTTCTCCAGCGGGAGCGTGAATTCGGGCAGCGGATCGTGCGGTACGGACGTGATATGGCAGTGTTCTGTCCCTTTGCAAGCCGAGCGAACCTGCATGTGCGATGGCTGCCGACGGAGAAGTCAAAACTTCAGTTCCAGACGCTGAACACCTGTGATCTGCTGGACCTTGCGGCAAGCCTGTTCAGCGTCGCCAGAGCGATCGACGACCTGGCGGAGCGTGCGTCACTGAATCTTGTGTTGTCGCTGCCTCCAACCAGATCGCGCGACGCATTTCGATGGATGCTGGACCTGCTGCCTCGCACGTCTCGGATCGCCGGTTTTGAACTGATGACGGACGTCGACATCATCACGATGCCCCCGGAAACTGCCGCGTCCCTGCTTCGTGAAAACATCACCTGGCAGCCAGCTCCCGACGAACAGGCGTCACTGTTTCCTTCCGGGTACCAATGGCGGCCCTGAACGACCGTGCTATCGCTGCACGCGCTTGATCAGCGGATCAATGACGTTTGGCGGCAGGAAATCCTTCAGCCGCGATCGCATGTCGTGTCGGCCAAGCTGAGCGATCTGCTTGATCAGCGAACTCGAAATATGGTTGTAACGCTCGCTGGCCATCAGGAACACGGATTCGATCCGACAATCGAGAACGCGGTTGGCCAGCGACATCGTGAATTCCGTGTCGAGATCAGCCAGAGTCCGCACACCTCGAAGCAGGATGCGGCTGCCGCAGTCCCTGACAAATTCCACCGCCAAGCCTTCGAACGTGCTGACTTCGACATTGTCGAGATGGCGGACAGCTTCGCGGCACAGCAGCACTCGTTCGTCGGACGTAAACATCGACGCCTTGTCGGGATTGATGCCGATTCCGATCGTCAGGCGAGAAAACAACCGGGCTCCGCGTTCGATGATGTCCAGATGCCCCAGTGTCAGCGGATCGAAGCTGCCCACATAAACTGCGTGTGCTCTGGATTCTGATTCGGTCATGGAATCACCAAATACCTTCCGGCGGCGGTGTCTGCGGATTCTCGACGATGCGCGAACGCTGGCAATCGCTCAGCATTCCGCACTGTTAATTTGGCAGGAAATGGCTCCCGCGAAAAGCCAGGCTTCCGGGAGTGCGAAGCAAATCATAAAGTAATTTCCTGAAACAGGTTACACCACAAGGCAGCGGCATGATTCGCTTTCTGCCGCTGAGCCGGGGGTTGTTGGTACACAGTATGCTGAGGCGATCCGGGAGGACATTTTGTCGCTGGGAAAGTGCCTGTTCCGCAGGTGGAGGCCGATTACATGCCCGTTTTTCGATGGGGTCAAAGCTGGGATCCGCTCCGCGACCTGGAACGCGAAGTGGATCGGCTGCTGCAGGGCATGAATCTGACGCTGCAGGGAGTGCGGTCGGTCCGTCGATTCCCCCCCGTCAACCTTATTGAATTCCCCGATCGTTTCCTGCTGACCGCAGAGATTCCGGGGATGGACGTCAATGACCTGGAAATCACTGCGGCCGGCGGGTTGCTGACAATCAAGGGCGTCCGCAGACCTCCCGAAGAGGCGCGGGACGATTCCTTTCGGCGCCAGGAACGTTTTCAGGGGCCGTGGCAGCGCAGCATTCAGCTTCCCGACCGCGTCGACGAGGAAGGTCTGAAGGCAGAGTACACGGCGGGTGTGCTGCGAATTCTGCTGCCGAAAGCGGAACTTGCACCGTCCCGCAGCATTCCCGTTGTGGAAGGGCCCGGATAGGCAGCGCTCCTCCTCGCGCCTGTGGAATCCGACGGAAAGCCGTGCCGCCCGTCGGGACTGTTCGAACGAAAAACAGCCTTCGCTGAAAAGCGACGAAAGCCGATGAGCGACGATCACGACCAAACTTCTCAGCCGCAGTCACCGGAGCATGTTCCGGTGCCGTCCGATTCCGTCCAGCTGACTCGCGGCGATTCGCCCGACACCCTGCCAGACGGTCCCCGACTGCTGTTTACGCCGCCGATCGACATTTATGAAACCGCCGACGGACTGGTCCTTTACGCGGACCTGCCCGGAGTGACCCGCGATGGTCTGGACCTGCAGGTTCAGGACAATCGGTTGACGCTGTTTGGCCGCGTGAGTCGTCGGGACGAACTGGATGGTCATCCGGTTCACGGCGAGTATCAGGTGGGCGATTTCCTGCGGTCGTTCATTCTCAGCGACGAGGTCGATCACGAGCGGATTACGGCTCGCCTGAATAACGGCCTGCTGCGAGTGGAATTGCCGCGGGCGACTCGGACAAAGCCGCGTCGGATTGAAGTGACGACCGAATAGTCGCGTCGCGTGCTCCGAAAGAAGCGTGAAACTGCGGATTCTTTCGGGAATTCGTTTCTGCGATCCTTGCAGCAACGTCACACCGTCATCACCTTGCCGCTTCCGAATGACCGTGTCAGCAATTGCTCCGGGCGGGCTCAGCATAAAGGTGTGGTGTGTCAGTTATCGTTCAGAAATTCGGTGGAACCAGTGTTGCCGACGCGGAAAAGATCCGTCGCGCGGCTGCCCGGGCCGTGGCCGCCAAACAATCCGGCCACCAGGTCGTGATGGTCGTCAGCGCTCGCGGCAAGAAGACGGATGAACTGGTCCAGCTTGCGTCGGAAATCAGTCGCAGGCCGCGTCCCCGGGAAATGGACATGCTGCTGGCAACCGGCGAACAGGAATCCGTTGCGCTGGTGGCGATGGCGGTCCACGAACTGGGCGAAGAAGCCATCAGTCTGACCGGCGCGCAGATTGGAGTACTGACGGACACCACACATACGCGGGCTCGAATCGTCAGTATCTCGACACAGCGAATGCGCGAGGCGCTGGACGCGGGTCATATCGTGATCGCTGCCGGGTTTCAGGGCGTCGACGAAAAATTCAACATCACGACTCTGGGACGCGGAGGCAGCGATACCACGGCCGCCGCTCTGGCCGCCGCGCTGAATGCCGAACTCTGCGAGATCTACACGGACGTTGAAGGCGTCTTCACAACGGATCCGCGAGTCGTCGCTGACGCTTCCAAGGTCGAACGGGTGTCCTACGACGAAATGCTGGAACTGGCCAGTCTGGGGGCGGGCGTTATGCATTCGCGTTCCATCGAGTTCGCGAAGAAATACGACGTCCATCTGTGCGTCAAGCCATCGTATTCGGACGGCCCCGGGACTCTGATCGCACCCGAGCCTGCTGATCCCGCTCCTGTTGTGACCGGAGTGGCGTTCGTTCGAAACGAATCCCGGATCGGCCTGAACGGCATTCCGGACCAGCCGGGTGTGATGAATCAGATCTTCGCGCTGCTGTCTGATGCAAAGATCCCCGTCGACATGATCGTGCAGAATGTCGGTGAATCGGGGATGGCCAGCATCTCCTTTACGGTCGCCGAAGACGATCTTGATCAGGCACTGCAGGTCGCCGCGCAGGCGGTCAAACTGCTGGGCAGCGGCGAAGTCGAACATTCGGCCAACCTGTCAAAGGTCTCCGTTGTCGGCCAGGGGATGCAGACGCATACCGGCGTGGCCGCGCAGATGTTTGACGTCCTGGCAAGGAACGGCATCAACATCTGTCTGGTCACAACCAGCGAAATCAAGATCTCCGTCCTGATTGAACGTTCGCGGTGCGATGAGGCCGTCAGGGCTGTTCACGACGGATTTCACCTGCAGCGCGGCACGGCAACGGTGCCCAGCGTTGGCTATCGGGCAACAAAGTCGCGGCCCGGTGCGCTTCGTGATCCGGCGAAGCTGGACGAAGACATCGTCGCTCGCCTGCAGAACATGGAAGACATCGTAGTCAGCGACATCTATGCCGACACCGATCAGGCGCGCATTACCATCAACCAGCTTCCTGACGATCCCGGTGTGGCGGCCGACGTCTTTTCGGCAGTGGCCGACGGCGGCGTGCTGGTGGACATGATTGTTCAGAATGTCGCCATGAACGGCGTCGCCAATATCTCGTTCACCGTGCCCTGCGAAGATGTCGACCGCACGATTCTGCTGCTGCGGGAAGTCCTGGAACGCTGGCCCACCACCGTTGTGTCCTGCGACCGGCGGATCGGAAAGCTTTCCGTTGTGGGAATCGGACTGCGAAGTCATACCGCCGTCGGTGCGCGGCTGTTTCGAACGCTGGCGGACGAATCGATCAACGTGCAGATGATCAATACCAGTGAAATCAAGGTCAGCGTCGTGATCGATCCCGCCAGCGTGGACGCGGCACTTGCTGCACTGCGCCGGGAATTCGGATTCAGCCAGGATCACGCTTCGGTCACCTGATGCGCGAAGCAATCACTTTGCCGCCGCATCGCCACCGTCGTGCGGCGCGTGTCAGTGGAACAGAATTGCCGCCGCGTCCTGTTCGGGCACAAAATTCATCACCAGTGGCTGCGAGAAATCCGGCTGCGACTGCTGCCAGGTTGCGTAGTAACCGTCCTTCGAATGCAGGACGTCGACGTATCGGCTGCATGCTGTTCCAAACGGGCTGAGAAACATCGGCTGAATGTCCGACAGCCGCTCGGCGTTTGCGATGTCGTCGTCAACAAACCAGGCCGCTCCTCCCAGTTCTTCGCAACTGTAGCCTCGCGGGCGAGACACCGCGGCGGAGTGTTCGTCCAGTGGACGCAGGCACTCGCCGCCACAGTAGAACAGCACGCTGTGCTGTCGATCGGCGAACGGACCGATTCGCGGAATCGGCAGGACGCAGGTGCCGCGCGTCATTGCCACATCCCACGTAGTTCCGCGAGCGAAAACGGAGTGTTCAGGAGCGGTTACGGTCTGTCCGATCGCCGGCAGGTCCGCCACGCCGGTATTCGAACTCGACCAGCAAAACGGATGGCTGCAGTATCCCAGCCGATCGCCGGACCTGGTGGCCCAGAAGAACGGGTCCTTGACGTGCAGGTGCTGCGGGCAGGTGCTCGAAAACGCAGGTTCAACCGGCGCGGACGACAGCTCGGCGACCGAATCGGCCCGCATCACGTCAATGCTCCACACGCCGGCTCCCGGCTTCAGAAAGCTCGCGACGCGGTCCGGGTATGGGATCCCGGACTTTTCCGTCGAAACGAACACCTCGACGCCCCGTGGTGTGAACCGAAGGCAGCTTCCTTCGATGGACACCACTTCACCGACAGAACTGTTCAGGGCGGCCTTGTCCCACGAGACGATTTTTTCGAATGTCCGGCCGCGGTCGCTCGAACGAAATACGGCCAGTTCCAGCCCGCGAACTCCGGCGGCAGTCCCGGTCCGGGAATCTCCGGCGTTGCGATAGCGTCCGATGACGTACAGGGTTCCGTCGGCTGCTTCGGCCATGTTTCCGCCACCGAACCAGAACCCGGATTTCGGTTCCTGCGGCGGAACGATCACTCGTGCTTCCTGCTGGCAGACAAGCACCTGGCAAAACCGAATCAGGCGGCTTCGGACGTCGGAATTCATTGTCATCGCGTTGGCAAATCCGAGACTTGACTACTGGTGAGTGGTGAGAATTACCACGCGGCGCTGCGCACCTCCAGCGCCGGGGGCCTGTCGGAGTATCGATTCTGCGGAAAGTAGTGATTGTGCGAGCGTCGAATGGCCGATGAATCACGTCGTGGGAAGGCGGGCTCCATGCCCGAATCTCGGGTGCCGCGCGGTGACGCGCCGGTGGCGGTCGAGGTACGTTCGTGAAAACGAACGGGGATTGAGGAGACGAACTCGGCCCAGCGGACCGGAACAAGTGTTTCCGGGGGCGATTGTGACGACGACTGTTGTCCTGAACTGGTTCGCTGGCCGAGCATTCGTCGAGTGCAGCGTAGCCGCAATGACATTGAATTGACCGTTTTCGGAGATCGACCATGTTGAAGCGAATCACGATGATCGCTGTGTTTGCCGCAGCGGTTTCGATCAGCCTGTGCAGCAGCACTCAAGCCGCCCCTCCAGGCCAGCCTGCCGATTGGCAGCGGTTCTACCATTATCCGTATGTTTACTATCCTCACACGTTCCAGCAGCCGCAGCAGTACGATCATCTGTACTACCGGTACTCGCCGGAGATGCGAATTCCGGTGTATCAGAAGAGCTGGTACAACTTTTATCCGACCGAAAAGCCGTACCACAGCGGCCATCATTTCATTCTGGATGTGTTCTGATCGGCCGTGGTCGAACATTTTCGTGAGCCGGCGCAGGGACTGCCGGCGCAGCGTCTTTGGACGCGGCGCGGCAGTCGCGGCGCGTTGTGACCGCAGTGATCCCGCCGTTCCGAAAAATCCGGATTTCGCCAATCCCATGCCAGGTAACGACCTACGTTCGGCGGCGCGATGAAATCAGATTCGCTTCCGCCAGGCTTCGCTTGACGAACTTCTCGCGGCGATTAAATTCCGGTCTCCGTGGTGACGAGTGGGGAGAAATGGGGATATCCCGGATTTCTCCGCAAGTCCTGTTATCAGATGCGTTTACGTGGCATGATGCCCCTCAGGTCGTTGACCAAAATGGCACTCACCGGCACATTTGAACGCACCATTGATGAAAAGTGGCGACTGGCAATTCCCAAGCCGCTGAAAGACGGATTTTCGGTTCGAGATGTCGGCGAACTCTACCTGGCTCCCGGCAATGAAGGCTGCCTGTCAGTCTACTCTCCGGAGGGCTTCGATGAGTTCGCGAAGCGAGTGGCCAGCGTTTCGCCAGGTCGTGCCAACGTCCGCAGTTTTCTGCGGCTGTTCTATTCGAAGGCGGAGCGAGTGGTGCTGGACAAGCAGTCTCGGATCCGGATTCCGGATCGCCTGATCACTCACGCAAGTCTGCAGCGCGAAGTCGTTATTCTTGGCGTCCATGACCATGCCGAAATCTGGGATAAGTCGGCATGGGACACTTTTTTGGAGCAAACAAGTTTTCATTTCGATGAACTGACATCCGAGACGCTGGAAAACTCCGTGTTTGAGCCGCAGGCTGAAAAGGCTGCACTCCAGCGCCTCAAGGGTTAAGCGGCCAGCGAACAGAAATAGGGCGTACCGAACTGCGGCACGAAGTCGCACATAAGGCGTGATCGTTCGCGGTCGTGGTTTTTAATCAGCAGAAAAGGATCTGCCGCCGGTGTCATGACGACGCCGTCTGACGGTAGAATTTTTTCGACGAACCTGGAACCTCCCGCAGGCTTTACCGGGCTTCGCGGAAGTAAATGGAGAACATGACGTTCTCCGCCGTGGTACGGTGTCTTCACAGATACCACAGTCGTTCGCTTCGTTGACCACAAAGGATGGTGCGAGAAGCGAACGACTGATGTGCCAGGTTTTTTGCTCTTCGCGCCATGCATTCCGGCGCGATAGGATTCGAGCCGCTTCATTCAGAAGCCTCTCCCATTCCGGGCCGACACCCCCGGCCCTTCGCAGGCTTTTCCGCCCGCGTCAGTCTCTCTCCGAATCCCCTCCTTCTAGTCTCTCCAGTTTTACCGTCTTGTGTCCGAGCGGCCTGTTCACGTTTCCGTGATGCCACGAGAAGTTCTGCATTACCTGCAGATTTCCGAAGGGCTGACGGTGGTCGACGGGACCGTCGGAGCTGGCGGACATTCTCAACTGATACTTCGCCAGCTTGGTGACACAGGCACGCTGATCGGTTTCGATCGCGATGCCATGATGCTGCGGCTGGCCACCCCGTTGCTCAGAAAACCCAACGTCATCCTGGTTCAGTCATCTTACAGCCTCGCCAGGGAAGCATTGGCGGAACGAAATATCACAAGTGTGGATCGCGTACTGCTGGATCTTGGGCTGTCGTCCGACCAGTTGGCCGATCGCACGCGCGGTTTCGGATTTGATGCCGGAGGACCGCTGGACATGCGATTCGACACTCAACTCGGACAACCGGCCGGCGAACTGTTGAACACTGCGGACCGGTCCCGCTTGATTCAGATATTCCGGGAATTTGGTGAAGAACCGTTCGCCGAAAGGATCGCAGATCGGATCGTTACCCGCCGAAAGCAGGGCGGACTGCAGACCGCACAGCAGCTTGAAGAGTGTATTCGCGCAGCGGTGCCGGATGCGGCGATTGCGAAATCGTCCAGAAACCCGGCAACGCGAGTGTTCCAGGCGCTGCGAATCGCCGTCAATCAGGAACTGCAGCACCTGCAGCACATGATGACCGACGTGCTGCCGCAGATCATGACGCCGGGTGGCATTGTTGTCGTGCTGGCGTTTCATTCACTCGAAGACCGAATTGTCAAATCCGCGTTCAAAGGACATCAGGGATGGCAGGTTCTGACAAAAACACCCGTGGAGGCGACGCCCGCCGAAATCCGTTTGAATCCCAGGAGCCGGTCAGCCAGGCTGAGAGCGGCCCGTTGGAAACCGGCGGCGTGAATTCTCGGCCCGAGCCGGCAGTCGACGCGAAACCCGGACTGTCGATCGAGGCTCGTCTGGGAATGTGCGTGGTGGTGATCCTGCTGTGCGCCTTCGGGTTTCTGGTGTACCGAAAATTTGACGCTCGCCAGAAACACCTGCTGAGCATGGCGGCAACAAACGGTGAGTCACAGGACGACGCCGCAGCCGGGGCCGACGACACTGCAACGGCTGGATTGCAGCAGCCCGTCGCAACGCGCCTTGCCGCGTTTGAACCGGATGATGTCGATCCGTTTGAGATCCGCGAAGTCAGTGTTGCTGAACCGGTGACAGTGGCGTCGCCGGACTCTCAGGATTTCGCGCAGTATTCGTCGAATCTGTTGGACACGGGTTCGACTGACGAGTTCTCGGACGAACCACCGTTCTCCGGGTTCGATGAACCTGCCGTCGAAACATCTGTGTTGATCGCCGATGCCGATAACGGCGCCGATAACGGCCGCGCTCAGAATGAAGATCCGTTCGAAACCAGCGCTCCGAATCATTCGGCACCGCACGGCCTGTTCGAGGACTTTGCAGGTAGCAACGCGGGAAGCCATCGGGAGCATGAACCAGCGCCCGCGGGCACAGACTGGGCAGATGGTTCCGGCTTCGACAGCGACCTGGCAGCACGCACGGCTGCAAGGGATACGGTCGCCGGGGTCGAAGAGCATTCCGCTCCGTTTGCGTTCGCGGAACGCGAGGAACATCAACCGCACAAGACGCACCCGTCGCCGCCCTCAGACGACGCGATTCCGGAATTCGCCTTTGACGTCGCGCAGAATGATCGGAACGCCGCGGTGCCGCACCACAAACACGCTCCCGATAACTTCGACACAGATAGCGAGCCGTCGGAGATTCTGTCCACAGTAGACGACCCTTCGCCACTGCGAGCGATCGACGACGATGGTTTCGACGACTTCACGGCGGCTGCGCCGCACGTTCATGAAGCGACGGAAGTTGCCATGCTGCAGTTGCCGGACCCGCCTCAGGGTGCCGACGTCGCTGAACCCGGTCAGACCACCGACCCTCCGTCGCTGACGATCGAAGGATTTGCCGACTTCGAAAACGATGACACCGACACGTCGACGACGGTGATCGATCAGCCAGGTGAAGCAGTCTTCGACCAGTTTCCGCGACCAATCCCTCACCAGGCTCCGCACCTGCCATCTGCGACAGCTTCGTCCGGTGACCATCACTTCGATCGCAGTTTCACGGTACAGGAATTCAACTACGACAACGGTGTCAGGCAGATTGCACACACGACCGAACCGTGCGACATCTGCGAAGTGCTGCCGAACGATAACTATTGGTCGATCTCAAAGCGCGCGTATGGAACGGCTCGATATTTTTCGGCCCTGGCGCTGTTCAACCAGCATCGAATTCCGGACCCGAAGAAGATGCGGCCGGGCATGAAAATTCTGATTCCTGAAGCGGCCACGCTGGAATCGAAATATCCGGAGCTGTTCCGTGACTATGAAACGAAGTCAAAGTTGCCGTCCGGGTACTTTGTGCAGGACGACGGCACACCGGCCTATCGCATTGGCGAACGCGAAACGCTGTCAGAAATCGCCCAAAAGCACCTTGGCCGCTCTTCTCGCTGGATTCAGATCTATCGGCTGAACCGATCAACGCTGCCAGATCCGAATAAGCTGAAGCCCGGAAGCGTGATCATCCTTCCGGACGACGCCACCAACGTTAACGTGCTGCCATAGAATGGCGCAGCCGTGTTGCGGACGCCTCCTGCGCCGGGGATTGTGCGTTCGGATCGCTCGTCAAATTCCGCATGATCGGTGAATCGAGCGAAGCTTCGCCGATCTGAACAGCCGGAAGCCCGGCGCCGTAGTCACCGCTCCCGATGAATCGCCGACGGTCCGAGTGCCGCCGGAAGTTTGTGAAACGCCGATGATTTCTCCGGGCGGTCGTGTTCGCAGGTCAGGCGAATCGACTTCTCGTAATTCGTTCCGGGAGAGACTTCGTGCTGTTTCGATTTGCTTCGGCGATACTTCTGGTCGTGGCGGTGTCCATGATCGGCGTCGCGCTGGAGCGGCAGTCGCTGCGGCTTCGCCGGTCGGTCAGCCGTCAGTACTACCAGACGGATCTGCTGCTGGAACTGCACGCTCGCCGGCGGCTGCGAATTCAGCAACTGACGGCTCCGGCGCAACTGGCGGCTTTGAGATCGGACAGCGCGCCGGCGACACGGACGCTTGTCCGCGACCACGGACGCCGCGATCGCAGTTTCGCAGCGCCGGACACGGAGCCGGCCGCGAACGCGGAAGCACATCCATCCGCCGGTTCTCGACTGCCGTTGCTGAGATGGGAACGTCCCGTCAATCCGGCGGTTCTGGAGTAACGATTCCGGCGCGAAGCCATTCCCTGGGCAGTGCGACGAAACATCACTGACGGCAAACTTCACCGAAGCGCGGACGGCAACCTTGTTCCGCGCCTCGCCCGATCACTTCTGTATGAATCACCAGGACAATGTCGGTCGCCAGCGGAAACCAGCTTCGAAGCGGCAGTGAGCGTGTTGTCGCACACTGGCGAAGTTCATTCGTCGCCGGCTGCGTGATTCTGGGGTGGGCTGTTCTGGTCGGACGTCTGATTCAGTTGCAGGGTGCTCAGCGCGAACTGCTGCACACGAAAGTCTCGCGGCAGAGCACATTTATCGACACGGTTCCGGCACGACCGGGTGAGATCCTTGATCGTAACGGGCATGTGCTGGCCATGACCGTAACGTGTGAGAGCCTGTACGCGGTGCCGGCGGAGATTGACGATCCCTGGGATTTCGCCCTGCCCCTGGCGACGGCGCTGAATCTGGATGCCGACGAGTTATTTCGCCGCGTGACGGAAGACCGGGATCGGCAATTTGTCTGGGTGCGCCGGCGGGTTACCGAGGATCAGGTGCGAGTAATCCGGGACCTCAATCTTCCGCCGCGAACGTGGGGTTTTCGGCGCGAGTATCTTCGTCAGTATCCGCAGGGAGCATTCGCGGCACATGTGCTGGGAATGCGGGACATCGACAACGCCGGCCACGGCGGGCTGGAACAGAGTCTTGACGATCTGATCCGCGGTGTGGACGGCCGCCGCGTCATGACTCGGGATGCGCGCGGCGTTGTCGTCGAAGTGGAAGCCGCCCGGTCGAAGGTTCCCGAACACGGTCGCACCGTGATTTCGACTCTGGACCTGCTGACGCAGATCGAAACCGAACGGCAACTGGACGAACTGGTCCGGCGCTGGCAACCCGTCGGTGCCTGTGCCGTTGTGATGGAACCAGGGACCGGCGACATCCTGGCGATGGCCTCGCGACCGTCGTTTGACCCCAACACGCCGTCACAGATTCCTGACAATGCCTGGCGGAATCTGGCCGTTTCCGCCGTGTTCGAACCCGGTTCCACGTTCAAACCGTTTATCGTCGCCTGGGCAATGCAGCACGGCCTGCTTCAGCCTGACGAGATGATTCCCTGCTTTAACGGTGCCTACCGTATGGGTCGCCGAGTTCTGCATGATCATCACGCGTACTCCGAACTCAGCGTCGAAGATGTGCTGGTGAAGTCCAGCAACATCGGGATGGCCCGCATCGCCGAACGCATGGGACTTGACGGTCTGTACGAAGCGACCGCCGCGTTCGGATTTGGCCGGCGCACCGGCATCGAACTTCCCGGAGAAATCGACGGCCTGGTACGGGATCGAAGTGACTGGAATGACTACTCGCTGGGTTCGATTCCGATGGGACACGAACTCGCGGTAACGCCGCTGCAACTGATCACCGCGCACGCCGCGCTGGCCGCCGGCGGACAACTCGTTCGCCCGCGACTGCTGATCGATACCACCGACCAGACCACTGACGCGTCGATCGTCTCAATCCCGACCGTGGATCCCACAACGCCGGTGGAATCTCGCCTGGTGCGACCGGACGTCGCCGCATGGGTCGTGACCGGTCCCATGAAAGGCGTTGTCGAACGAGGGACGGCGAAATCGGTCCGAGTTTCCGGGCTGAGCATGTTCGGCAAGACCGGAACGGCTCAAAAGGCAGACCCGGTTAACGGCGGGTATTCCGTTTCCAGGGATGTGTGTTCGTTCGTCTGCGGAGCCCCGGCCGAATCACCTCGGGTTCTCGTCCTGGTGATGGTCGACGAACCGACCGGCGAAGGTTCGCATTTCGGCGGAACCGTCGCGGCTCCAGCGGCCACCGCGGTTCTGCAGTTCGCTCTGAAGCGCACGGCGGTGTTGCGTTCTCGATGAACGTCAGTTGTTGTCGCTGCCGCGCGGCCCGGATACGATGGAACGCGACAATATTCGAACACCTCGGCGCGCAGGAATCTCGCGTCATCGTATCCCGTGCATGTCTGTGAGCGACCGGATTGAGTTCCCTGGGATCAAGAACTACCGAACCCGTAACGAGCAAGCCGGGAACTGCCGAATCAGGAACCACCGGCTTGCGGCACATGGCTGTCGTGGCGGTTGCTGCGCTGATGCTTGCAGCGCTGCTCTGGCATGTCGGGACCAGTCGTTCGGCACAGACATCGCTGCTCGATCGCGCTGCCATGGCTCTGGATCGCGGTGACGCCGCGTCCGCGGAAAGCCTTGTTACCCAGTTTCTGCGGGCGACGAATCAGAAACCGGAGTCCGTCGAACAGCTTTTTGCCGTCGGCCGGCAGTTGCTAAGTTCCGGCAGACTGGCGACTGCGGAAGCGTGCCTGCGGCGCGTGTTGCGGCACGATCCTTCGCACACCGGTGCCAACGATCATCTGGTGTTTCTGCTGCGAATCGAAGGAAGGTTATGGGACGCGCAGCAGCCGCTGCTTGCTCTGTTTCAAAGCGGTTGCTTCATCCCGGAACAGACGGGGCGTGCGTTTCCGATAAACGCAGCGGAGTACCTGGTTGCCGCGTCAACGACGGAATTCCTGCTGCTGACAGACGACGAAACCCGCTTTGCGGAAATGTGTCACAACAGCGTGGCCGATGATTTTCTGCCGTATCTCGGCCAGGCACGGCAGGATCTGTGGGCCGATGACCTGGGTACCGCGGAATCCGTGTTTCGGCAGGTTGCCGACAAACACCCCGAAATTCCGGAAGCACAGGTTGGCGTCGGCACCGTCCTGCTGCGAAGTCAGCGGCCGGAAGCGTTTCTTGCGTGGCGGGATCGGCTGCCGCGATCGGCTTATCAACACCCGGACATCTGGGTGCTGCTGGGAATGTTCGCGAAGGAATTCGGACACGATGCGGAAACGACCGCTCGCTGTTTTCGCGAAGCCGTCCGTCTTCATCCGGGACATCGGCAGGCCGCATATCATCTCGCACAATCCCTGCGAACTCTCGGCAGGACCGAGGATGCGGAAGTCTTGTCACGACATGCGGCGAAGCTGGCGTCTCTGGAATATGCCATTCGGACGGCTGTCAGCGAGCCCCGGCGTATTCGCGAAGTTGTCGAACTGTTGGATTCGATGGGACGGTTTTATGAGGCCACTGGCTGGTGCGAACTCGCCCGCGAAATGCGCACCGACGTCGATTGGGCTACCGAACGCCTGACCGGGCTGCGAAGTCGCACCGCGGAAGCAAGGGCTCTGGTCGCGTCCGAATTTCGCCCCGTGGTGAATCCAGACCTGCCGCCGATCTCAGCGGCGGAAGTCCGGGTTTCTGATTCGTCGGACGCTCCTGCTCGCAGGACTGAAGACGTCACGATTCGCTTTCAGGACGACTCTGCCAGTGCGGGTCTCGAATTCCAATTCTTCAACGGTTCGGAACCGGACGACAATCGCGCGTGGATGTTCGAATTCTGCGGCGGCGGCGTTGCTTCCTTCGATTTCGATGCCGACGACTGGCCGGACCTGTACTTCACACAGGGTTGCCTGTGGCCGCCGAGTCGTCTGAAGGAGCGGGCGATCGCGGACCGAATGTTTCGCAACATGTCGGGAAACCGGATGACCGACGTCACCGCACCTTCGGGACTCGGCGATCTCCGTTACACGTGCGGCGTGACGTCCGGCGACATCGACGCTGATGGGTTTGATGATCCGTACCTTTCGAACATCGGGGGCAACTCGCTGTATCGCAACAACGGCGACGGAACGTTCTCCAGAGTTCCGGACAGTTGTGGTGCCAGCGGCGAAGACTGGACCGTTTCCAGCGTGATGGCCGATCTGAACGGGGACCGACTGCCGGATATCTATGCGGTCAACTATCTCGCCGGCGACGTGCTGGAACGTACCTGCACACATCGCGGACGTCCGATTCAGTGCTACCCGACCAGCTTCCCGGCGGCTCAGGACCGGCTTTATCTGAATCAGGGAGACGGTACGTTCGCCGACGTCACTGACGCCTCCGGAATCGTGATGCCCGACGGTAAGGGCATGGGAGTCGTCGCGGCGGATCTGGACAATTGGGGCGACTCAGCCTGTTCGTGGCCAACGACACGACCGCCAATTTCCTGTTCCAGAATCGCACCGAATTGCCCGCAGGCCCGCCGGTGTTTGAGGAACGCGGAGTTTCCGCAGGCGTCGCGCTTGGTTCGGACGGGCAGGCGCAGTCGGGAATGGGCATCGCCGCCGGAGACATCAACAACGACGGTCGACCCGACTTCTTCGTAACGAACTACTATCTGGAACCGAACAACCTGTTCGTGCAGATTTCGGAAGGTCAGTTCGAAGACCAGGCCCGGCGATTCAGGCCGCACGAATCCGGGTACACACGAATGGGCTGGGGAGCCGCAATTTCTTGACGGCGATCTGGACGGCGATGATGATCTGGTTGTGGCAAACGGGCATCTCGACGATTTCTCTTCCGACGGAGTGCCCTATCGAATGTTGCCCGCCTGTTATCAGAATCGCGGCGATTCCGGATTCGACGAATTGACAGGTGCCAGCGCGGGGAATTTCTTCAGTGAACCGGCGCTGGGCAGAGCCGTTTCGCGGCTGGACTGGAATCGGGACGGCCTGCCGGACCTGGCGGTGACCAGCGTCGGCACCTCCGCAGCGCTGCTGACCAACATTACGCCGGACGCCGGCAACTTCGTGAAATTTCAACTTGTTGGAACATCATCCGAACGATGCGCGTTCGGAGCACGTGTGCAGCTCGACAGCGGCGACCGTACGTGGACCCGGCAGCTAGTCGCAGGAGACGGCTTCTCGGCGGCGAACCAGCGTTGTCTGATTTTCGGGATCGACGACCGTTCGAAGCTGGACAGGGTCATTGTGACCTGGCCATCCGGTCGAATTCAGACGTATAAGAATCCGGAACCGAATTCACATTACACAATCGTTGAAGACTCGAACAAAGTCTGGAAAAAGCCCTGATGAGCATGTTCCTGACACGACCGCACCGCGCGATCCCGTTGCTGCTCATGCTGTCCCTGATTCCGGCTGTCGGGTGCAGCGACTCCGGCAAGGGGGCTGCCGGAAATCCGGAAGAGCAGCATGCGGCACTCGCACAGAATCCGCCGGAACTGACGGTCAAGTGGCAGCGCGGCAGCATTGGGTTCACGCACTGGCCGTCTGGCGACGCCGGGTACGGAGAAATGTTCTTTCAGCGGGGGCAGGTGACCGATGAGAAGTTGAAGACACTGACGAATCTCCAAAACCTGCGAGATCTGGATCTGGCCTACACGGAAGTCACCGATGACGGACTGTCACAGTTCGAGCAACTCACGTCGCTGGCGCGCATTGACCTGACTGGCACGAAAATTACGGACGCCGGTCTGGAATACATCGGGCGGACTCCATCGCTGATGGAACTGCGGCTGACGAATACTCGCATCGGCGATCCAGGCCTGAAAACGCTGACAGCGACTGCTGAAAAACTTCGATTTGTCTTTCTTGACGGCACAGACGTCGGTGACGAAGGTCTCCGTCAATTGTCGTCGATGCCGAGTCTTGAGGGTGTCGACCTGCGTGGATGCAGGAACATTACGTCCGCCGGGGTTCTGCACCTGGCGGGCCTGCCGAATCTGAAGCAACTGGTCGTTTCTGAGACTGCGGTCGGCGACGAGTTCCTGTCCGAACTTCCGAAGTTCCGCCAATTGATCTTCCTTGATGTCGGTCCGAACGTCACCGAAGCAGGGCGTGCCAATCTGGCCAGTCTCACTGAACTGGTGGCGGTTAGATTGTCCGGCCCCGGCGTCACCGATGGTGTGCTGAAGCAGCTTTCGTTGCCCGGTTTGCAGGAAATTCGATTGGATAGTACCGCCGTAACCGACGACGGACTGAGCGTGCTTTACGGGGCGAACGACCTGCGGCGCCTGTTTTTGACTTCGTCGATGGTGACCGAAGACGGTGCCAACAAGCTGCGCGCGACGTTGTCGAATTGCCTGGTTCGATTGGAGTCGTCCGATGAGTCGGAGTAGTCCAGCTTCTCCGCAGAAACCCGCGCTTCGCAGAAACCCGAGTAGCGGCCGCGATCGGTTTCGAACTCTCGTTCAGAACCTGTGGGACAATGGCCGGTGGCTCCAGCTTCTCCGGCCAAACTCTGGGCGACGCATGGCATTGCTGCTTTGATCTTCCCGAATCACCACCACGGCATCTCGATTGGGCACGTGCATCGCAATTGGCGGTGACCCGAGCGATGACGATACGTCCCGAAGACTCCGGCCGTGGCTCGGCACAGGATTGCGCGATTTTACGACGGCAACCCACGCGATCAATTTCCACGGAGACGAAACGGGCCTTTCCGATTCACTCGGTGAGCCATCGCGAGGCCGGGGAGTCCTGCGGTTTCTTCCTGGCGAACCTGCGGTTTCTTCCTGGCGAATACGAACCCAACGTAACATCTGGTCTGCAGTAAATGCGATGGCAGCGGGGAGTGCGGCAGTCATACCAAAGAGAAGTCATTCTGCTGCCGCATGAGGTGATTCTGTGGCAATCTGGGGGAGAGAACTTTCACCAGTCCCACTCGCGTCGGCAGGGAAAAACATGAAGTTTCTCGGCTGTTCCATCAGAAAATCGTGGCATTCTCAAGGTTGCAAACGCCCCGAGGATCATCATAATGATTTTGGCGAGTGCCGTTTGGGTTGTTTGTGCGATCCGGCGGTGGATGTTTCATTCCGGTCTCGCCACGGTTTGCAGTCACATTCTGGTCCTTTGTTTGTTCAAAAGGAGGTTCTCTGATGCAGCATCTGAAGTCCCGAAAACGAGGGTTCACCCTCATCGAATTGCTGGTCGTGATCGCGATCATTGCAATTCTGATCTCGTTGCTCCTGCCGGCAGTGCAGCAGGCACGAGAGGCCGCACGTCGTACTCAGTGCAAGAATAATCTGCATCAGCTTGGATTGGCATTGCACAACTATCACGACACCTACGGCCAATTTGCGTTTGCACAGGGATGGAACGACAATCCTGACGGCGATTCCGCCCGCCTTTGGAATCCCGGTACATCGCAGGCGAAAGGCAGTCTTTTTGTCGGTTTGTTGCCTTACATCGACCAGGCCACCCTGTATGAAAAGCTGGACTTTGGCAACCTGACGAATCCAGCACCGCCGGAACAGCAGGTTGTCGACGCGGCTACCGGCCGCCGCCTGCAGGAAGTCGTGCTGCCGGCATTGATCTGTCCCAGCGACGACCATGCCAAGACGTTTAACAACATCGGACTGACAAACTACGCAGGTTCGACGGGCGCCCAGGAATGTGCAAACATTACAGGTTGCACTCTGTTCCCCGGCAACGTCTTCGGAACAGGCCCCGCGGGACACGGCGGAGTACACATCAGAGCGGTTGCAGCGCCAAGGGCGGCAGCAACGGCGTCAATGGCTCCTGTGTCTCCGGCATCTACGCTCGATGGGGATGGGGTGCCAGTCTTCGCATGATCAAAGACGGTGCATCCAACACGATTCTGCTGGGCGAAGTTCGGCCCCTTTGCGGCGACCACTACCACCTTGGCGGCGGATGGGCTGGTTTCAATGCGAACTGGACCGGAACCGCCGGACCGATCAACTGGGGAACCTGCCCGGAAGATCCGCTGTACAGCAACGACAACTCGTCCATGTGCCACGACATTCGTGACTGGCGATTGTCACAGGCATTCAAGTCGCGTCACGAAGGCGGAGCACAGTTTCTGCTGGCCGATGGCTCGATCAAATTCCTGTCAGAAAACATCGACTGGATGACTTACCAGAAGCTGGGAGATCGCCGTGACGGACAGGTCATCGGTGAATTCTAGTCTGCCAGTGTGACCCTGTTGGTGTGAAGCTTACGCAAGCTGCGCGATGTGACCTGAACGAAGGTATCCGCCGCTCGTCGTCGGAAACGGTTCTCCAGGTTGCTCGGCGCAATTTTTCGTTGGTGGTCACTCTTGACGTGATCCACCAGATTTTGTCAGTACGGAATGCCGGGACGACACCAGCAGTCGCAGCAGCATTCGTGCAGTGACTTGTCGCCGTTCTCAGTCCGCGACGGAGATCGGGTAAGAAACGCTGCACCGCGAGACGAGCGGCACACGCTGCACATACTTCAGGATCCTGTTGCGCTTCCCGAGACCTGAAATCCAGCCCCGACCGGGTTACAATGTTTCGTTCCGCACCCGCTGTTGCGACAAGCTCACCCATCCTGTCAGCGGTCATGCGACATTCTTTGTTCGCCGGTCTGAATAGCGCCAGCACACGGCGTAGACGTTGCTTTGGGCATCGATAGATCTTTGTTTCGACATGAGGAGAGATTTCCGTGAAGTTCAAGTCAGTTGCGTTCTGTAGAGTTCTGTTGCCAGCGATTGTCGGCCTGGCGCTTCTTCCAATCGTCGGATGCGGTGGTGCTAACGACCGGCTGGAAACATCACCTGTCAGCGGCACCGTCACTGTTGACGGGGCACCGGTTGCCGGCGCGTCGGTCAATTTCCACCCCGTTTCGGAAACCAAGAGCCGGGAAGCGTACGGGATTACAAACGACCAGGGAGAGTTTTCGCTGACAACTTATGACGATGGTGACGGTGCCGTTCCGGGTACTTACCTGATCTCGATCACAAAGCGGGAAGTCAAGAAGGGACTGGACCCAAGCACTTTGACTCCCAGCGGTCCCGATAATCCCGGGAGTGCGGAATATGCAAAAATGATGATCGGCAACAACCGCGAAAGCGCCTTCGAAGACACGGGGGCTGTTCCTGCACAATACCAGGATAAAGAATCGTCCGGACTCAAGCGAACCGTTGACGCAGGAGGCGGAAACGTTTTCAACTTTGAACTGAAGAAAGAGGCCGCACCGGAAAAGAACTGATAACGGACGGCCTGCCGGTATTCCCTCGTCAGCGAATGGCACGACGGTTGACTTCGTGCCGGGCAAGTTCCCGTCGATTGCGGTTACATGGAAAATGACACAAGACATCATTTTCGCTCGTGGAAGCGCGTCGGCTCGCTGTTCGTCCTGGCAGTCATCGTGTGTTTCTCGGGAAGCTATGCGCTGCGATGGCACGGTATTCGTCAGGCGCGTCAGGCGCTGACAATCCATGATCCGGATCTTGCTCTTCAGTGGCTGGCGACTGCGCGTCGCTTTTCATTCGACAATGCCGAGATTCAGTTCCTGACTGCTCGTGCGTATCGCCGGCTCGGCGATCCTGAAGCGATGCGGCAACACCTGGAGCTTGCCGGAAAGCTTGGCTGGCCAAGAGATGTCCTGGAGCGGGAATTCACGCTGGCTCAGGCACAGGCAGGAATGCTGCAACAAGCGGAACCGTACCTTCAGGGCATGTTGCTGGATTCCGGTGGCGATGGGGCGGAGATCTGCGCAGCGTTCGTCAACGGGTACGTACATCACTATCAGTTCGGACGCGCCTTTGCCCTGCTGGACGCATGGGAAAAGGATTTTCCTGTCGATGCCGAACCGTACATGATGCGGGGACGGCTACGGTATCAATGGCAGGACTGGACGGCGGCCGAAGCGGCGTTTCGAGCGGCTCTGGATCGCCGCCCGGAGCTGTTTGAGGCGAAACTAGGGCTCGCACACGTGCTTGCGGCACAGCAGAAGTTGGATGTTGCCGAACGTTTATATCTGGAATGCCTGAAGAGCAGACCACACGATACCGGACTTTTGATTGGCTGGGGCGAGTGCCTCGCGAACCAGGGACGGCCAGAGGAAGCAGCCGATGTTTTTCATCAGGCCATTGCCAACGAACCGGATAACTGTTCCGCCCGGCTCGGACTGGGCAAGATTTCTCTTGATAACGGGGACGCGGATGAAGCGATTACCTGGCTGGAACCGGCACTGGCGGCCTGCCCCAGGCAACCGGATGTCAGGTACATCTATGCTCAGGCGCTGCTGGCATCCGGAAGAAAAGACGCAGCGGCAGAGCATCTTGAATTCTTCAAATCTGCCAGTGATGCTCTCAGGGAGGTCTCAAGACTGACGTTACATCTCGTAACGAATCCCGATGACCTGAAAGCTCGATTCGAAGTCGGAAGGCTTTACCTTGAATTCGGAACAGCGGAAGAGGGCGCCAACTGGCTGAAGACAGTACTGGCGGTTGATCCGAACCACGTTCCTGCTCACCGCCTGCTGATGGAGTACTACCAGCAGCACGGTGAAGACGACCTGGCCGAACAGCACCGCGCATTTCTGAAGACGTCCGGTGTTCCCGGGGCGTCATAGTTCCGTGGGCGTTCGACTTATTGACTTTTCCCAATCTGCAAAGAACAAAGCAATGAATGACAAGGCGACCACCGAATCACCCGGTGACGATGACAACGACTCCCGCGACGCGCCGGAGCAGGCTCCGGATTGAAGTCGGAAGTGTCGGCCCGGGCGGTACTGATTCCCATTCTTCTGGCCGTGTTGGCAATCGGCGGATTCTTCGCCTACCGAAAGGCCGACGCCTGGCAGGAAGAGGCTGCTCGAAAGGAAGTCACTAAGCATGCGGAGCCTCCCACGGAATGGAAGGGGCTGCGCTGAATGACACGCGAGCTCAGATTGCGAAGATGCTTGTTGAGTCCGGAGCCCGCTGGCCGTCAATTCAGAAGCCCGGAATGTCGCCGACACCCTGGGCCGCTCAGGTGCGCCTGAAGTTCAACGGACATGATGCGGAAGAATTTTCGCTGCGGTTTTCCGACGGTCAGCGGTGGGACTACGGACAACACCCGGAAGCGTCGAATGAGGTTGTTGACGAGAAGACGCTGATCGGTTCGTTCGATCCGGATGCAACACTGACCGGCATCATGTGGAAGGTTCCCCTTTCTGACTACGACGTCACAAACGAAACGGTCCCGCTGGAAGTGCTACAGGCGCTGGGCACTCCGGATTCACAGGACAGAGACATCACCGGCGCCGGGAACGTCTACCTTTGGGAATGGCCCACCGTGAAGGCGTTCTTCACCACCGTTGACAGCAAGGTCTCGCTGCAGCTTCCCTGACACAGTTCCGGCGGCTGACGGCTGCGATCGAAGAATGGTGGCAGGACTCGGCGGCTGGCGCGTGCTCGCAGTGTCCCACCGTCACGCTCGGCACCGGCAACCGCAGTTATTCCGGTGTGACCGGTGCGGAGACCGAATTTCCGGTGCCGCGCATGGTCCTGCGGACGCGCAGGGCTTCCGCGGCGCGGCGCCACATTTCGGCGAGTTCCGGTTCACCCATCTTCTCGCAGATGGCAGCCAGTTCCTCACGATATCGGGGTTCCGTGGGATGCTGATCGGCCTGCCGATAGAGTTCCGTTGCCTCCGTTCGCAGCAACAAAGATTCTTCACTTAACTGCAACTGTTGCTGTGAAAGCTCCTTCTGTCCCGCCTGGCCATAGATGATTCCAAGCAGGTATCGGGCTTCGTGATCCTGGGGACTGGAATCCAGGATTTTCTGCAGTGCGGCAATTGCTTCCGGCCAGCGTTGAGACTGCTGAGCGATGTCGGCTGACAACAGCAACGCGTCGCGGTTGTCGGGTTCTTCCTGCAGAACCTGTTTCAGCAGTTCGCCGGCCTGGTCGGATTCTCCCAGCGAAAACGCACATTCGGCCCGGACGGCAAGCGCGGCTGCGTCGCCCGCCAGGCCGGGCGCTTTGCTGAGCGACTCAAGTGCCTGGTCGTACTGCCGCAGCTTGACGCGAGCCCTCGCGAGTTCCAGGTAAAGCTGTTCACGGTGCTCTGCCGACGGGTTTCGATCCAGTGCTGCCTGAAACTCCGCGGCGGCATCGTCATACTTTTCCAGATCATAGGAAATGACGCCCAGCAGCCGATGCGGACGGTAGTCGTCCGGATCCAGTTCCACGACGCGCTGGATCTGAAGCATCGCGGCATTGACAGTCCCCAGATCGTAGTAAATTGACCCCAGCCAGCGCCGGGCGTCGACCTGATCCGGCTCATCTTCCACGACGTACAGGAAACACATTTCCGCTTCCGCGTGGCGCTGCAGCCGGTAATAGCACTCACCCAGCAGCAGCAGCGACGGCTGTCGCAATTCGTCAGCGGGTTCCACGGCCGACAGCCACGGAAGCGCCGCGGAAGGATTTCCGGAACGCAGCAGAATCCCACCGGTCAGCAGGCGGGTATGGGGAAGAAAAGCTCTGTCCTGCGGCAGTTCGGCCAGGTCTGCTTCGGCCTGCGAAAGATCACCGTCCAGCAGCGCCCGCACTGCTCGCTGGAATCGATCCGGCGCGGAGATCTCCGGCGCACGATCGGTGAATCGCCATCCGACGACGGCGACGATCGCGATCAGCAATGCCAGCAGGATAAGAGGCCGAAGCCGGAACACCTTCACCATAAACCGGATTCTCGCAGTTAGCGCGCAACGTCGAAACCAAACCTGCGTATCGTAAGTGAATCGTTACTGTCACGGCAGTACAGCGACGACGCTGCGGCGACAATGCCTCACGACCGGAGCTTCCGGCGTTTCTGTGCGACGACGTGTGTGAGCCAGTCGGCCGCAGAGCATCCCGAGGTGCCGAAAGCAGCCCGCATCCGGAGATGCCGAAAGCAGCAAGCGTTCGGACATCCATCATCAACCGACTTCGTTATCACGCAGCGCCGGTCGCCTGAGTCGGGCGGCCTGCTAGAATGGCGGGCATCGTCTCCGGCCTTTCCACATTCTATTCGCCCCGGCCTTTATGTCTTCCAAAGAATCATCCTCCGCCGGAGGTTCGGCATCACGCGACGGCAGTCCGGGCTTGCGCAGGCGAGTGTTGATCCTGTCAGGTTTCGGGGCGGTCGTAGCGCTGGTTTGCGGCCTCCTGCTGTGGCGACGACAGCCTCCCGAACAGGCGCCGGTCGTGACGGCCGATCCAAAACCGCATCCGGTGCTGGACTTTTCACAGCCCGATCCTCTGGAGGAAGGCATTCGAGCGATCAATCCGGGGTACGTCGGTCCGGATGAATGCGTGGAGTGCCATGCCGATCGTGTCGCCGAATTCCGGCAGACAGCTCACTTCCAGACGTGTCGCGAACCAGACCCGGACAGGATGCCGGCCGGTTTCGCGGAAGGTAAGGGTCGTTTCAAGACGCAGGTGAAAGGACTGGAGTTTGACATGATTCGCTCCGGCGACCAGTACTTTCAGACGGCCATTCGCCAGACGGAATCCGGCGAGCAGAGGACAAAGACGCGGATTGACCTGGTGTACGGAGCGGGAACGGCGGATGAGATCTACTTTGCGTGGCATGACGACGACCGCATGTACGAGCTGCCTGTCGCCTGGCTGTACACTCACAAGCAGTGGGCGGCCGAGTATTTTGATCCGTTTGGGTCGGGCGACTATTCGCGTCCGCTGACGCTGAGATGTCTGGAATGCCACAACACGTGGTTCGAATACGTTCCCGGGTCGCTGAATCAATATCGCCGCGACGATTTCATTATCGGCATCACCTGCGAACGGTGTCACGGTCCCGCGCAGCAGCATGTGCAGTTCCACCGAGAACATCCGGACGACACCACAGCGCACGCGATCACGAATCCGGCTGAACTCAGCCGGGAACGTCAGATCGAAATCTGCACGCAATGCCACGGCAACACGATGAAGCACCTTGGTCCGGCGCTCAGTTATCGGCCGGGCGAACCACTGGACCAGACATACAAGACGCTGGTTTCGCGTCGGCCGGATGAAGATCACGTCGCCAATCAGATTCAGTACCTGCGGGAAAGCCGCTGCTTTCAGGGTGCCGACGGCATGACCTGCAGCACCTGTCACGATTCACACCGCCCCCGCGACGCGACGAATTCGGGCGTTGTTTCGTGCCTGACCTGTCACTCCGCGAGCGACTGCGGCGAACACGATCTGCTGCCGGAGCCCGTGAGAAACGACTGTGTCAACTGCCACATGCCCGCTCGCATCAAGATCAACGTCAATTTCCAGACGGAAGACGATCTGTTTGTCGCTGTCCTGAGACGCCACGAACATCAGATTCGTGTGGATGAAACCGCACGCGACGAAGTTCTGTGGGAATGGCTGCGTCAGCAAACGGATCCGGACAGCGTAACCGAAGCTTCCAGACTGAAGGATTCGCTCGTACAGCACTGGCTGAACACAGCCGGCGAATTTCAGCAGCAGAAACGCCACTTTGCCGCGATTGCATCGGTCAGAGAAGCACTGCGGGTCGAAGACAGCCGCGAGATCCGGGAACGCCTGAACGAACTGCTGGACATTCAATCGAAGATCTACGCGGACTGGGATCTGGCAAATCACCAGATCAGCGAACAACAGTACGACGACGCAATTGCCACCCTGCAGCGGCTTGTGAAGGCTCAGCCTCAACACGGGCCGGCAATCGGAAAACTGGGGACCATGTACGCGGTCACGGGGCGAAAAGACCTGGCGATCGAACAACTGGAAGCCGTCGAAACGGCAGACCCCAACGACCCTTATGGTCAGGCAATGCTCGGCTGGCTTGCCTATCTTGATGGTCAGGCAGAACAGGCCCTGCTGCACTACGAGAACGCTCAGAAGATCGAACCGTACAACCCCAAACTGGATTACCAGGCGGGACTTGCTCTGATGTCGCTGGGAAAAATCCCGGAGGCCGTTCACCGCTTCCGCAGTTCGTTTGAAATCGATCCGGGCAACGCCGCGACTTGTCAGTCTATGTCGATGGCTCTTGCCGAACATGGCGAAATCGATGAAGCGATCTTGTTTGCCCGGCGTGCCGTGCGGCTCACGGAATCCCGCGATATGACGATGCTAATGCTGCTGGGCGAAGTATGTGCGCGAGCGGAAGATTTTGACGCCGCGGTCGCTGCAGGGGAACAGGCTCGCGCGGTGGCTCGGGACAGCGCGCCGGGAGCGCTTGCCGGGATTCATCGTGAACTGGCCGGCTGGAAATCGAAGCTGAAGGCAGGAAACCGCGGACCTTCCGCCAGCCGGTCCCCGTCGGACAAGGAATCCGGCTCTGCGACGCCTTAGTCCCACGCTCGAAATCTGGCATCAAGAACAAGTGACCGCAGTGGCACTTCTGAGAAAACGCCCACGCGCGCGTGAGAATTCCGCAGGCTGTTCAATTTCGCAAAAAACGTGCGTATCGATTTCCTGCAGACGATCGAGAATTCCGTGGCTGACACGTCGGCAGAATCAGCGATCGGAAGTCGCGTGAATCCCGGGCGAATGCTTCCCTGCTGCCAACAGGGAACTGGAAATCCGCAGCTCGCTGCCGAAGCAGTTCCGACAGACCGTCGGCTGCGGGCGTTTGGGAGCGCCGAATTGGCGTAGCCGAATCCGGACGTTTTTCATGTGTCCCCGAGCGGTTGACGGACCACTGCGGAATTTCCCGATGTGATTCGGTGAGATTCCTGGTATCGTTGACTCTTCTGGATGCGCAACAGATGAGTGCGGTCGACGGCAAACTTTTTGCCTTTCTGCGTCGGCTGGCATTTCGATTGCCGTGTTTGACAGAGATCCGGTCTATTGTTGCGGGAAGGAAACCTGACCGGGGCGGGATTCGTCCAAAATCCGAATGATCTTGATGCCGGGCCACATTCGGAATCCTGAGCGATTTCGGGAGATAAATGAGATGCTTGCAACAGAACAGAAGCTGCAGGGCGAATACACGACTCTGCAGCCGTCGATCGCTCGCGATGCAGTTTCGGCTACCGTCCGCGGCAGATCATTCGACCGGCGTTTTCCGGGCGTGGCCACAACCTGGGTGGTGCGTTCGCTGTGTCTGGTGGCACTCGCGGTAAGCGGCTATCTGGCGTGGACATCGATGGTGGCGGGGCACGTCTACGGCTGTGGTGGCGGTGCCGTCTTCGATTGCGGTCATGTTCTGCACAGCCGCTGGGCCAGGTTGTTTTCGATTCCTGTCAGCGTTCCTGCCGTCGCGCTTTACGCAAGTCTGCTTGGAATTCTGGCGTTCATGAACACGAAGGCTCTTGTGCAACTGAAGCACGTCGGCTGGTCGGTAGTGACGCTGGGTGGCCTGTCGGCGGGACTGGCCGCACTTTGCTTATCGGACTTCAGGTGATCGCGATCGAGCGGCTCTGTATCTACTGTCTGGTTGCTCACGGCTGTGGCCTGACCCTGGCGGCAATCGTGCTGTACCAGCGACCCGCGGGAATGCGCTCGACCGCAAACTGGCAGGAATCGGCGTCGCCGCCACCGCGGTTCTGATCACAGCACAGATGATGGCTCCGATTCCGCCGACATATGCCGTTGAGGTTTATGACACGCCGGGCAGCGTCGACGTTTCCGGACTTTCCACCGCAGCGGCAGGTAATTCGGAAGAACCGCAGGATGATGTTTTCGCACCGCCCGGTGGTCTGTTCGAACCACCGGCGGTGAATTTTGAACCACCTGTGATTCCTGCAGACGCGCAAACGAAACTGACGCCCCGACGGTTCCTCAGCAGCAGTCGCGCGAAGCGGTGGAAGTCCGCGGAACTGGCGATTCCGCAGTTGGCGAAGAAACGGATTCGCAGCCACGCGAATCTGAGGCGTCGATGGCGGCAACTTTGCTGCTACTGGTGCCGACAACCTTCACGCGCCGTCGCAGTTGCTGTTTCAGGAACCGGATTCTGCAGAAAAGGGTTCAGCAGAAGAAGAACAGAAAACTCCGGCGCCGCGGCGCCGAACGAACGAATCGTCAGCGTCGCGGGCAATCAGATTCGCCTGAACTCCAGGCACTGGCCGTTGCTCGGGAAGTCAGACGCGAAATACATCTTTGTCGAAATGTTCGACTACACGTGCCCTCACTGCCGCAACACACATGTCGCCGTTCAGGGCGCATTCGAACGCTATGGGGACGATCTGGCGGTGATCGCACTGCCGGTGCCTCTGAACCGTGCCTGCAACAGCGCGGCATCAGGCGGTTCTGAACATGCGAGTGCCTGCGAACTTGCGAAACTGGCGGTCGCCGTCTGGCGAACAAATCCCGGCAAGTACCGGGAGTTCCATGACTGGCTGTTTCAGTCGACCGCCAACACTCAGCCCGCGACGGCGCGGCGGCATGCCGAAGAACTCGTCGGCGCCGATGCGCTGAAGGAAGAACTTTCGAAACCGTACGCGGACCAGTACATCGCCAAGCATGTGGAGCTGTATCGTCGAGTCGGTGCGGGAGTGATTCCGAAGCTGATGTTTCCCGGAGAGACTGTGACCGGCGAAATGAACTCCACGTCAGACCTGTGCCGCCGCATCGAATCACAGCTCGTGCAGCGATGACGCAGATGCTGCGAACGCCGGATTCGCTATGCTGAAAGGCGTTCACCGCACGACTTCAGCAACCGCACGGCAGTCCCATGAACGAGTCTTCGTCGCCCGCATCCGCATCCGCATCCGCACCGGCCCTGTCTGTTGAGACCCTGCGAGCATGGGATGACGCCTGCGTCTGGCATCCGTTCACGCCCATGTCAGCGTATGTCGAAGAGTCGGCGCCGTTGATCACCGACGCAGACGGTTTCGAGCTGATCGACGCTGACGGTCGCAGGTATCTGGACGGCATCTCCTCGCTGTGGTGCAACGTTCACGGGCATCGCGTGCCGGCAATCGACAATGCGCTTCGCCGACAACTGGACCGTGTTGCTCATACGACTCTGCTGGGGCTTTCCAGTGAATCATCCATCCGGCTGGCAAAGGAACTGGTGAACCGCACGCCGGAATCGCTGACACGAGTGTTCTTTTCTGACAGCGGAGCCACCAGCGTCGAAGTCGCACTCAAGCTGGCGTATCAGTTTCATCGGCAGAAACCCGGCGGTCCGGAAGACCGTGATACTTTTCTTTGCGTCGGCAATGCCTACCACGGCGATACGCTGGGAACAGTCAGTGTCGGCGGAATTGACCTGTTTCATCGGTGCTACCGGCATCTGCTGTTTCCGACGATTGCGGTGCCGTCTCCGGTAGCGACGCGAGTGCCGGCCGGACACACGCGCAGCTCATGGCTTCAGCATTGTCATGACGAAGCGGAGCAGGTGCTTCACAAGCACCATCAGCGGGCGGCCGGATTCGTCATGGAACCGCTGGTACAGGGAGCTGCCGGAATTCTGGTGCATCCGCCGGGTTACCTGGCCCACATCCGGCGCCTGTGCACACAATACCGGGTGCCCCTGATTGCGGACGAAGTTGCAGTCGGGTTTGGTCGCACGGGAACGATGTTTGCCTGCGACCAGGAAGCCGTTCAGCCGGATCTGATGTGTCTCGCGAAGGGCATCACCGGTGGATACCTTCCGCTGGCTGCGACACTGGCAACGGAAGAAATCTACAGCGCGTTTCTGGGGCGGCCGGCCGAAGGCAGGACTTTCTTCCACGGCCACACCTACACAGGAAATCCGCTTGGTTGCGCCGCGGCGCTGGCGTCGCTGGAGCTGTTTGACCGAAACGACGTGTTGCGGAACGCCGACGTTTCCGCGGAAATCATGAAGTCGCGGCTCCAGGAACTAACGGACCACAAGCACGTTCTGGAAGTTCGGCAGAAGGGAATCATGGTTGGTATCGAACTTGTATCCGACAGATCAACCAGCCTTCCGTTTAGCGCGGACCTTCGCATCGGTCATCAGGTCACGCTGGCGGCACGAAAACGCGGAGTCATCATTCGGCCGCTCGGCGATGTGATCGTGCTGATGCCGGCTCCCGCAATGCCGGGACACCTGATTCATCGACTTTGCGATGCCGCCATCGAGGCGATTCAGGAAGTGACCGCGAACGCCGGACGAACCAGGTGACGCCGAACTCGTCACGAACCACCAGCCTCGGCGACAAGTCACGGTGTTACGATGTTGCTGCTTCGGGAAACGCCGCAACCTGTGCCTGTAGCCGCGTCAACTCGTCGCGACACACCGCGGAATGGCTGCCGGACGGCGTACCATGCGGTCCAAACGCCAAATGCGGATTCAACGCGGTGGATGAATCCCGGCACAGATAGCGAGCCGACGTGTGTACCTGTCGACAGCCCGTTGAGGAGACGACTTCGCGGACGTTTTCGGCACGGATCCCGCCTCCTGGCAGGATTTCGATGCGTTCCGCAGCCTGCTCACGATATCGCCGAATCTCCGCAGAACCTGCCAGCGCCGTGAGTGCTCTGCCGCTGGTCAGGATGCGATAAAAGCCGATCGTGACCAGCCGCTCAAGCGTGTCGACGGGATCGCGCACAACATCGAAGGCGCGATGAAACACGAGCGTCGTGTCCGGGAAGCCATTGCGAATGGCGGCGCAGCGAGTTGCGTCGAGTGTTCCGTCGGCACACAGGATTCCGACGGCAATGCCGTCACATCCCATGTCCAGCAGCGATCGGGCATCGACAAGCATCTGGCGGAATTCACGATCGGAATAGCAGAACCCGCCTTCACGCGGCCGCAGCATGCAGATGATCGTGCCGTGGAAAATGCGTCGTGCTTCCGACATCAGGCCCAACGATGGAGTCAGTCCGCCCACTGGCAGCCCGCAGTTCAGTTCGATCCGGGGAATCTGGCATTCCGCGGCGACTCGGACGTCGTCGATCCCGCCGGCACAAAGTTCGATAGTGATCCCGTCACGAAGGTCACGGGAACCGGCCGCCGAAGAATCCGGTGTCTTCATCACAGGTCTGCTCTCACATTCCCTTGCAGCGATTTCACGCTACGGCTGTGGATCGGATTCCTCGGCACCGTAAACGCGGCGGCCGCCAAGCCACGTTTCCAGCACCTTTGTGTCTCGCAACTCGTCGACGCTGCACGTCAGGACATCGCGATCGACAATGATGAAGTCCGCAAGTTTGCCTGGTTCCAGCGATCCCTTGCGGTCTTCCTCGAACGTCAGAAACGCGTTGTTGACTGTGTACAGCCGCAGGGCTTCCTGCCGTGAAATGACCTGTTCCGAGTGCAGAGGATTGTCCATCCGGCGAGGCAGTCGCGTGAGGACCGTCCAGAGTCCCAGCCACGGGTCGTAAGGATTTACGGAACGCAGCGATCCGATCTTCTGCATATGGTCCGAACCTCCGCCGACGCTGACTCCGGCATCGAACAGCGATCGGTACGGCTGAAAGTACTGCATTCGTTCCAGACCAAATTGCTTCGTGAGCGTGGCTCCGTCCAGATACAGCCATGCCGGCTGCAGATCCGCCACGATTCCCAGTGCGGCCATGCGATCGATGGCTTCAGCGCTCATGAAGTTGCAGTGAGTGATGCAGGGCCGCAGTTCAGCAACGGGCAGCGTCTGATTGACGTGATCGTAGGCATCAATCAACGCGTCAACGGCACCATCGCCGACCGAATGCGCGGTCATCTGCAGTTCATGAGACAGCGCCGCGTGAGCGATCTGACGCAGCTTTTCCGGTTCGACGTACAGCAGGCCCCGGTAGTCCGGGTCGGTGATCGAATAGATGTCGCTGACTCCCCACGGGCGACGCATGTACGCGCTGCCGGTCAGCATGCCGCCATCCAGAAAGATTTTGACGCCGCGAAGCCACAGCCGTTCGTTTCTGTCGTGCAGCGGGTGAGATGCGGCCTGTGCAATCTGCTTCTGAATCTCTTCGATCGGCTGCTGAGCGTTCACGGCGTAGTACAGAAAAACGCGGCAGCTGAGTTCGCCGCTGTTAAGCAGTCGCTGATAAATGGCAATTGCCGCATCGCCGGCATTGCGGTCACTGATGCTGGTGATCCCGACGGCGTTGTACGCGGTCAGAAGCTGCTTCAGCCGCAGAGTCCGGTCGTCGTCGGTCGGCGACTTGCCGGTTGCCCCGGTCTTAATCAGACGCGTGCAACTGCGAAGAATTCCGGTCAGTTGCCCGGTTTTCGGATCGCGTTCCAGGTAACCGGGTTCGCCGTCGGTGATTTCGAAATCGTCACCGATGCCGCTGATTTCCAGAGCCAGAGAATTGACCGCTGCGTCCGGACCGGTGCGAAACAGCACAGGATTCCGCGGTGCGACCAGATCCAGCTCTTTGCGAGTCGGAAACCGCTGGTCTCGCAGCCGTGTGATGAACACCTGCTGCACGACAATCCAGTCGCCGTCGTCCAGCAGCTCCGCGCGCCGGCGGATGTAGTTCAGAACGTCGCTAATCGTGTCCATTTCGGGCACGGGATGATCGAACTCGTACATCGATGCACCGGTCGGATGCGTGTGCGAATCAATCAGCCCCGGAAGCACCGTACTTCCCCGCAGATCAATCACCCGCGTCGAATCAGCCTTCAATAAAAGGACGTCATCGTCGCTGCCGACGGCAGTGATCTGTTCGCCGCGAACGGCAAACGCCTGAGCGATCGAAAACGGTTCGTCAACGGTCACAATGTGGCCGTTGAGAAAGATAAGCTCCGGAGGCTGAGCGACAACAACCGGGCTCGTCAACGTCGCGGTCAAAACACACGCGGCTAAAAGCTGTCTGCGTCGGTGCATCGTCACGCCTTCGTTTTGAGTTCGTCTCGATCTGTCGGATGAACGAATGGCCTGTTGCGCAGGACACTGAACTGGCTGCAGGATAACTCGTTGCATGGCCGCAGACACGTCCGGAGGTGCCCCGGATAATGTGAAATGCCGTCGCAGGCAACTTCACACGCCTGTCGGCTTCCCTTCACAACTTGCGCGACGCAGTGAGTTCGGGTTGGCGAGTATCGCAAACCGGCTGATTCGCTATCGTGCGGTCGACGTGACCTGAGCATGCAAGTCTTCGGGCAGGAATTCCGACCACATGGTGTATCTGTTAACCGCGGCGGGGCGGAAGTCCGTCGCCGACAAATACCGCGACAGCCTGTTGAACGATGTGGTGCCGTTTTGGCTGCGGCATGGCGTCGACGACGAATACGGCGGCATCATCACCGGACTTGATCGCGACGGTACGGTCATCGATACCGACAAGGGAATGTGGCAGCAGGGACGATGGCTGTGGCTGTTGGCAGAACTCTGCAACACGGTGGAAGCTCGCGACGAGTGGCTGCGGACGGCGCTGCGGACAGCGGATTTCATCGAACGCTTCGGCTTCGATCAGTCCGACGGCCGGATGTGGTTTCAGGTGACTCGCGAAGGCCGGCCGCTGCGAAAACGCAGGTACGCCTTTTCGGAAAGTTTCGCCGCGATTGGGTTCGGCGAACTCGCTCAAGCCACCGGCGATCGACGATACGCGGAACTGGCTCAGCGGTGCTTTCACGCGTTTGTCAGTCACGTCCCGCCGCCGAAGTTCACGGACGAACGCCCGGCCAGGAGTCTCGGCATGCCGATGATCACGATCGCGACGGCGCAGGATCTGCGAGATTCCATTTCACTCGAGTGTGCGAACGCGTGGATCGACCGCAGTGTGGAGATTATCTGTCGCGACCACCGGAAGCCTGATATTCGCTGCGTGATGGAAACCGTCGGGCTCGACGGAAAGATCATCGACCATTTCGACGGCAGAACTCTGAATCCCGGGCACGCGATTGAAGCCGCATGGTTCCTGATGCTGGATGGCCGGTATCGAAATGACACCGTTCTTCAGAAGACCGGCTGCGAAATGCTCGACTGGATGTGGGAACGCGGCTGGGACCGGGAACACGGCGGTCTGCTGTACTTCGTGGATGTCGATGGTCATCCGGTACAGGAATACTGGCACGACATGAAGTTCTGGTGGCCGCAGTGTGAGCTGATGCTCGCCGCGCTGCTGGCGTTTGAACTGACAGGCGACGCGAAGTATGCCGGCTGGCACGCGAAGGCTCACGATTGGTTCTTTGAGCACTTCGCGGACCGCGAACACGGTGAGTTTTTCGGATACCTCCACCGCGATGGAACGCTGAGCAGCACTCTGAAGGGCAATCTGTGGAAAGGTCCGTTTCACATCCCGCGAATGCTGCTGTGGTCGTGGCAGTGGCTTACTTCAGATGGGCATCCGCAAAGTTCATGTACTGTTCCCAGTCGAAATCCGTGACGTCGTGTTTTCCGGTGCGAATGTGATAGGCGACATCCGTCCGGACGGGTTCATTGACCTTCGGCATCGTGTCGGACGGCAGTCCGTGTTTCCCGAACAGTTCATACACCGGACCGGCGTGGTACAGCGACAGCATTTCGCCCTTCGGATCGGCCCACGTGTCTTCTTCGGCGCTGGCCACGTACACGGGTCGCGGCGCGATCAGCGCGATCAGCATGTGATGATCGACGGGCATCGCGTCTTCATTGCCGTTGTACTTGCGGTGGTTGAGGCAGAACCAGTGCGGAAACGACGTGTTGATGCGTTCCACCGTTTCCCCGAAGCGGCGTCGAGCAAGTGCCGCACCGCCGCAGCCGCTGTCGTTCGAAATGACCATCGCGAATCGGGGATCGGTGGCCCCCGCCCACAGCGAGGTTTTTCCCAGCCGTGAATGGCCGAAGACGGCAACTCTTGAGCCGTCGATCAGCGGGTCGGATTCCAGCACGTCCAGCGCGCGGCTGAGTCCCCAGGCCCACGCGCTGATGGAACCGCCGGTGTTGCCGTCACGATTTTCACTGCCGGGAAACAGCGCGTGAATGCCGTTGTGAAACCCGTCGTCGTAATCAGGATCGATGTCTCCGTAATAAACGGTGACCAGTCCGTAGCCGCGTTCGATGATCCGCGACACGGCCCAGCGACTGCTGCTGCTTCCGCGAGACTTGTCCGTGGCGCGGTTATCGGCAATGCCGCGTTCTTTGTCATTGCGGACCCACGATTCCGTGATGTGAATGGCGGGATCGGGGTCGACGGTGTGGTTGCCGTGAAAATTGCAGCCCAGGAATGCCGGGACCGGCCCCGATGAAGCAGCCGGCGTATAGACCAGCAGATCCATGGCCGGGCCGCTGTCATCGTCTGAAAAGAACACGGTGATCTCCCGGCGAATGGCCTTTCCGTTGAGGGCGTTGTCGACGCGAGACCGGATCCGGGTTCGAAGCTGCGGAACATTCGGGGGCAGTTTGCCGAACACGTTTTCTTCGAACAGGTTCAGAATCTCCGGACGCCGAATGCGATTCCAGGTCTCGCCGTCTGTGACTCGGTCGCCGGACACTGTCGTCAGCAAGTCCGGCAGTTCATATTTCGGCACCTTGCTTTCGTCATAGTTAAAGCCATCAGGTTGCGCGAAAGCAGTCATGGGCAACAGTACCGGAATCAAAAGCGGGGTGAGTAAACTTCGGGCTGTCATGGCGGTTCCCATTTGGAAGGCGTTAAGGTGGCGGCGGACTTGCGGACATTGAGATGGCGGTTGCGTGCGGCTCCAATTGACCGGACTGAGACGGATGACTGTTTTTCCGCCAGCGGCGTCTCGGCCGTTCAGAACTGTCCTTTCACCGGACGCTGCAACCCGGTCTTCTGAAAATGGGCGCCGGGAGTATCGATCCATCGGGCAGTGCGCAAATCGTATCTGTGCGAGGAATCTCGTGCAAAGCCCTCATCGACGCGGCAAACGTTCCGCCGATCCACGAATGTTCCATTCAAACCAGACGGCAGAAGTCGGACAGGTATGAACACTGCAACGACCACCAGTCCGGCAGCTTCACTGCCGGACCGCATTGCCGGCTACCAGCGCTGGCGAGACCTGCTGTTCGTCCATTGGCGGATTCCCGCGTCACAACTGCAGCCGCTGATTCCGAACGGTCTTCGTGTCGAAGAATACGATGGCACCGCATGGCTGGGGTTTGTTCCGTTTGCGATGGAAGGAATCCGACCGTGGTGGTCACCGGCGGTACCGGGGATTTCCGCGTTTCTGGAAACGAACGTGCGTACCTACGTTCGCCATACCAGCGGCAAGTGCGGTGTGTGGTTCTTCAGCCTGGACGCCAACAGTCGCGTGGCGGTGCGTGTCGCACGGTTGTTCTGGCATCTGAACTATATTCATTCGGCGATGACGCTGCGTCGAAGCGATGACAGCATCACCTACGCGGGGCAACGGAAAACAGAACCGCCGATCGGTTACGAGGTCGTGTGCGAGCCACAGTTGTCGTCACCGCTGTCCGTCGCTGAAGAAGGAACCTGCGAGCAGTTCCTGCTGGAGCGATACACATTGTTCACCGTCCGAAGAGACGGCCGAATCTGTTGCGGGCAGGTGTATCATGTTCCGTACGAGTTTCGTGCGGTGCGACTTCTGACGTGCGAGCAGACTTTGACGAAGGCTGCCGGAATCGAAGGCCTTCACAAGCGATCTCCGGACCATGCTGTGTTCGCGCCGGGTGTCGACGTTGTGGTTTCTCGACTGGAACCACTGCCGACGTAAGCCCCTTCGAAGTCGAGCAACTTCGCGCATAGGCGATCGGACGATAAGAACTTAGCAGTGCAGAGCGGCCATTGTTTCATCCTCCCGTTGAAACGGGAGGGTCGCCGATCGAATGCCGTTCAGGCGTTCGATCGCGGGGAGGGATGAGCACAGGGAACTCACGTCGCGCGGCCGACCCTCCCTCGCATGATCGGCTGAACGCCGATCATGCTCGACCCTCCCGTTTCAACGGGAGGGTATGTTCTCATCGGCCGCAGGCCTTACGCCTGACATATCCGGTGATGTTCCGCATCAGACAGTGTTACACAAGGCGACGGGTTCACGCGTCGTCATACAGTCGGTGAAGATGCTCGCCCGCTTTTCGAACCAGCAGAATTCCTTCGTCTTCGCGGTTCGCGAATGACTCGACGTCGATCGTCGCCGGATCACGCCAGGCAAGATTGATGCGTTCACAGACTTCGCGCGGAATCTGTGAAGCGACGGTCACCGTTACTCGCGGTTTCTCGACTCCGTCTTCGAACGTGCCCGAACCGCGAACGTGAGTCGAATGAGCGAGCGCTCCCCAGGGATGGTTTTTGAACCGGTCCCATTGCTTTGTGAAGTAGTCGCGAACGTGGTAGCCAACGGCTTCGATGGCCGCTGCATGCGTCACCGAAATTTCCTTCATGTGCGGAGCGTAGATGATCAGTTCACCGCCATCGGCGACAACCGGTTCCAGCTTGTACATGCATTTTCCAGCCACCCAGAGTTCGTCGTACATCTCCGGAGCACACGACAACACTTGTCGAAACGGTTTGCGGAAACGTTTGATGTGGACCTGCCCGGACAGTTCGGACGCCTGTCGCCACGCATCTTCCGGCGTTCCGTAGAACATGCCGTAGGGCGAAGCGTCTGCGGCGACAACAAAGGCCAGGCAGCGGCGTTCGACGGGAATCATTCGAGCCGCACGGTCGACGATGCGTCGAACGGGAGTGTCCTGAATTCCAATGATGCCCACATTGGTGATCAGTGCTCCCAGCCAGTGAAAAAAGTTCAGCAGTTCCGGCCCGGAAATCCCTGGAAAGAAATACTTGTTGCCTCCGCTGAATCCCACAACTTCGTGCGGGAACACGGGTCCCGCAACCAGCGCGACGTCGTAGTCAGGAACTCGCCTGTTGATCTGAACCGGGACTTCCTGCGAGAGCACTCCGCCGGAAATTTCGCGAGTTTCGGCTTCCGTCAGCGTGCCGATCGTGGTCAGCGCTTCCGGGTCGTTCCAGGCATGATTGAACAGTCCGACGTCGTCGCAGGGATCATCGTCGGCAATCCCCAGCATCGTACGAAGTTTCGGCACTGGCATCGGCGGATGAGTTCCCAGCGCCACCAGCAGGTCCAGCTTCTTCGCGACGGAACCAAGAATCCTGCGGATCTCCGGAAACAGCACGTTCAGGGGAGCTGTGCGAGTACTGTCGGGGACGATCAGCAGCACTTTCCGGTCGCGGAAATCGTCAACGGGAAGATTGGTGTGCAGCCAGTTGCGAACATCATCCGGGCGCAGAGTCGGCAGGTCGGCAGTCATGGAGATTCCGCAAACGAATCCAGGTTACGGTGCGCCCAGAACGACGGGTATCGTCAGTGTTTCCTGGCCGCGGCGGACTCGCACCTGGATCGTGTCACCCGCGCGACTGGTCTTCAGGAAGTCAGTCAGTGCCGGAAACGAATCGATCTCCGTGTCATTCAGGCCGACGATCAGATCGCCGACCTGAACGCCCGCTTGCTCCGCTCCCGTGTCTTTGCTGACAAATTCCACCAGCACACCCTGGCCGTCCAGATCTCCCGAAAAATCGGGGCGGATGCCCAGCACAGGAATGTTGCGGGTGCGCCGCCGCGGACGTCCCTTGCCATCCAGAAACGTCGGCGCTACCGGCAGTGCGTCGATCCCCCGGAGGAGGTGCTCGCTGTAGTCAATGACCCTGACGACACCGTCGACATTGATGGTGTTGAAGTCGTCGTCGGGCGTGTGGTACAGGTCCGTCAGCCCCGTGAAGCAGAACAGTACCGGCACGCCTTTTTGAAAGAACGGCAGATGGTCGCTGCCCGCGAACGCGCTGTCGACGCTGCGGACATTCAGCGGAGACGCCTGATCGGCCGATTGCACGATCGCCCGGAACTGCGGCGAACTGCCGACGCCGTTCACTTCAATCTGGTTGTTCCGAAGATTGCCGATCATGTCGAAATTCAGCATGGCCACCGTTTCTTCCAGCGGAACGGCCGGATGCTGAACATAATGCCGGCTTCCCAGCAGACCTCGTTCTTCACCGGAAAAGCAGATGAACATCATGCGACGCTTTGGTTTCGGACCGGCGGTGATTCTTCGTGCCAGTTCCAGAACCGCGGCGGTGCCGGTGGCGTTGTCATCGGCGCCGTTGTGAACTTCACCCGTGCGATGCGCCGCCCGCGATCCGAAGCCGCCGAATCCCAGGTGGTCGTAGTGCGCACCGATCACGATCGTTTCATCGGACAGCGGCCCTTCCCCTTCAACGACGCCGATCAGGTTGTTGGTAGTCACGCTGTCAACTTTGAATTCCGTCTGAATGTCCGCGGACCAGCCATCCATCGACTGCGATATCGGCGTCATCGTGCTGTCGATGTGCCTGGCGACGTCGGCGAATCGGGAAAGCTGCTGACCGTCGCCTGTCTTCAGCGGTTGAATCTGCAGCAGCCGATCAACCACGAGCTGCCGGACATGAATGAAGGGAATCCCGGCTTCGGCACCTCCAAATCCCGCCGGAGGCGTCAGTTCATCGCGATCCGGCGACGCGGCCGTGGACAGATCGTTGACGAAGATGACCGCCGCGGCTCCGTGATTCGTGGCCAACTGAAGTTTGGTATCGATGTACGAATGCTGAGTCGTTTCCGTTCCGCGAAACGTGCCGTCGGCGCGCGAATGCTGTGGTTCGCGGCGAATCATCACCAGAATCTTTCCGCTGACGTCGATACCGGCATAGTCGTCGTAGTTTTCTTCCGGCGCCGTGATGCCGTAGCCGATAAACACCAGCTCCGCCGCTGCCATCCCGTTGGTTCCGCGTCGCATCGGCTGATAATCATTCGGCCGGTTCAGGACGATGGACTGATTGCCGGCATGAGTCAACCGGACGTGAGTTTCCGGAGCGACGACGACATCGCCGATCCGAACGTCGAAGGGCTGCAGATACGAACCATCGGGCATCCCCGGTTTGACACCGAGCCTGGCGAATTCGGATGTAATCCGTTCGGCGGCAAGTTCGATGCCGTGCGTTTCAATTCCGCGGCCCTCCAGTTCGTCAGAAGCGAAGTACCTGATGTCGCCGCCGACGCGGGCCACCGCCGCCTCAAACGCTTCACTGTCCGCGGAGACGCCCGCGACCGGGCACAGCAGCATGATTCCTGCAAACGCCGCGGCCATCTGTCGGTTGAGCATCCGTCTGTTGAGATTGTGCATCCGGTCACCTTTGCTAACGATGCTTGTGACGTGACAGTTCACCCATGAACAACGCCCGCGAAAAGCCCGCTGCAATTCCGCTATACCGCGAGCGGGGCAGAATGAGACATTTGGGCTCGCGGGAGTAAGAAGAGCGAAAAGTATCGGCGTCCGCCGCGGCCAGTATAAATTGAAACCTGCCGGATCTTCTCAACAGGCCAGCGGTCATGCAACCGCAGTTGAACCCGCGCCGGCGTTGCATTCGACCGGCCGCCGAAGGTCGCCGGTCCCTGGCAACTGCGATCTCCAGCGCCGTATACTCAGAGTTCTGAGCGAGTTCTGCGCACGTTGTCTCTGGTTCAGGGAGATTCCTCACATGTCCCGCCTGCACATGTCCCGCCTGCTGTCACTGTTCGCGTGTTTCGCCGCATGCTCAATCGTCGCTGCCGGCGACGGCAACCGCCTGGCGTACCTGGACGAATGCAATCCGTGGTACCCGGACAAGGACTTTCCGAAGCTCATCACGCCGCAGTGGGTCGGCGAAGACGGAGTCGAAGCGGTTGTCGTGCTGGCTATCGACGACATGCGGGACACCGCCAAATACGAACAGTACCTGCGGCCGATTCTGAACCGCCTGAAACAGATCGACGGCCGGGCTCCCGTCAGCATCATGACCTGCGAAGTCAAACCCGATGATCCTCAACTGCAAAGCTGGCTGGAAGAAGGACTCAGCATCGAAGTCCACACCATCGACCATCCCTGCCCGCTGCTGCAGGGGTCGCTGGAAAAAGCTCAGTCCACCTACGACCGCTGCATCGATCTGCTGAGCCAGATTCCCGGCAACAAACCGGTCGCGTTTCGAACTCCGTGCTGCGATTCCCTGAACACGGTCAGCCCAAGGTTCTATTCCGAAATCTTCAGCGGCACGACACCGGAAGGAAATTACCTGCAGATCGATTCGTCCGTGATGAACTTCTTCACCTCCGACGACGAATCCATCCCCCGCGATCTGGTCCTGGACGAAGACGGCAACGAACGCTTCTGGAAGTATAAAGTCAAAAACCTGAAACGCGGCGAGATCGTTCACAACAACTTTGTGAACTACATCACCAACTATCCATATCCGTATGTGATCAACAACACGTGCTGGCAGTTCCCCTGCGTGGCTCCCAGCGACTGGTCAGCTCAACACCTTCACGGAGTCAACAATCCTCAGACGGTCGAAGACTGGAAGGCCGCCCTGGACATCACGGTCCACAAGCAGGGAGTCTTCAATCTGGTCTTCCACCCTCACGGCTGGATCACCGCCGAACAGGTCGTGGAACTAATCGACCACGCCGTCAAGAAGCATGGAAAGAAAGTGAAGTTCCTGACGTTTCGCGAAGCGGCGGAGAGGCTGAGCGACAATCTTACCGATTGGGACCGGCTGTCCAGTGAGCGACGGATTTTGGATGTTGACGGAGACGGATTCATCGACATTGTTTACGGCGGCATCCGTTCAATGTACGAAACTGAGGAACGTGGAAAGGACGATCCACGTGCAACGAGAATCTGGACCGATGGTGCCTGGCAGAGCACACCGTTTCCGGTTTGTTTCTTGGAATCACACAACCACGGGCTCAGTGACCGGCATGTCAGGTTCTTTTCGCATCCAGCGAACGGTATCACGATAGTCTTTGACCCCAATCCATTGCGAGCCGACTGGCAAGCGCAGCGACAACCGACCGGATGGGAGTTCACTGGCACCTGGAAGCCGAATCCCGTCGGACCGTCTGGCGGGATTCGAGACTTGAAGATTCCCCGGTATCTCGGCGGTACCCGATTTCTTGACTTTGACGGCGATGGTTTCTGCGAACTCTTGCTGTTCCACAACCACTTCGAAGAGAACCTGATGGCCGACATACCGGGAAAGTCGGTTAGCGAGGTCTGGAAGTACGAAGTGGCTGATCAAACATGGCTTCCAACCAACGCGCAGTTTCCTATAGATCCAAACAGGCATCTCTTGCAGGCAATCCGGTTTGTGGACGTCAATCAAGACGGCTTGATGGACCTGTGTCTTTCTGACGAGATGGAATCACACGTCTGGCTAATGACGTCGAAAGACCTTGGCTGGACAAAGAAAGTGCTTCTGCCAGACGCGTCGCGGTGGCCATCTTTCTTTCGTGATGGGACAGTGATGGATCTAGCTGGCAACGAGTGGCCCTACCAGGAAGACAACGGCTTCTTCGTCCACGATCGTCACCTGTGCTGGCAGAACGAAGACACGGCTCATCTGCCGGATCTGATTTATCGCGTTTCGTTTGATGAACTGTTGGCCGCGGCGGACGCAGGCGGAACCGAGCAAGCAGGCCGGAACAAGGTCGCCCCGAATGCCGGAGCATCGCGAACGGGCGAACAGCGTCAGCAATCTGACAATGGTTCGATACCGATCGACGGCGACCGCCGCTCCGGCGACGAACCGGTTCGCTCGATCCGGCCTACGCCCGTCGGAGCCGCCGTCATCGACATCACGCCCGATTACCCCGTGCGGCTGACCGGTTACGGAAACCGCACGAAGGAATCCGAAGGCATCGCAACCCCCATCCACGCCCGAGCCCTCGTGATCGGCGGCAACGCCCCTCGTTCCGAGGCTCCGCCTCGGAACGCACTGCCAGGAGGCTCTGCCTCTGGTTCAGCGGCGTCAGATGCGGAACGCGAACAACAGGCGGAGCCTGCAAGGCAGCGCGTTCCAGGGCAGAGCCCTGGAACGAGGGGAGAGCCCCTCACCGTTCTCCTCACCGTCGACAACTGCGGCGTGCCCGACGAAGTCACTGAAGTCGTGTTCGCGAAACTCGCGGAACAATACGGCATCGCCCGCGAACGGTTCGCCGTCAGTTCGACTCACACGCATTCCGGGCCGTGGCTGCGAGACTTCGCGCCGCTGATCTTCGCCGACATTCCGGCCGACCACGCGCCGCATCTGGAACAATACGAACGAGACCTCATCGATAAGCTGGTCGACGTTGTCGGCAAAGCCATTGACGCTCGTCGTCCCGCAACGCTGTCTGTCGGCAAAGGCAAAGCGGGTTTCGCGAAGAATCGCCGAGCACTCACGAACGGCCAGTGGGTCGGATTCGGCGAGACCGACCAAGGCCCGGTCGATCGTCGGCTGCCGGTACTGGCCGCTCACGATGCAGACGGGAAGCTGATCGCGGTGCTGGCCAACTATGCCTGCCATGCGACAACCGAAACGGGCGACTTCAACCAGATCAGTGGCGACTGGCCGGGATTCGCCGCCGACATGATCGAAGCCGACCATCCGGGAGCCGTCGCTCTGATCGCCATCGGCACCGGAGCCGACGCGAACCCCTCGCCACGCGGAACTCACGAGCAAGCGAAGCAGCACGGCCGCGAAGTGGCGGATGAGGTGAACCGGTCATTGCTGGCAACCGCGCGACGTGCAGTTCGGGAGGGCGAGTTGCATCCGCCGAGTCAAACGCCGTCTCAGCAGTCCCGGAGGGACGACATGACGATCATATTCAGTCCCGGGCGTCAGCCCGGGCGAAGGGAAACGTGACGAAAAAAACGCCGAAGCCCCGGAGGGGCGACATAACGATCGCGGACTCACATCGCGCCGCTCGCCAGGTCGAACCGCGCAATCTGCAGCCAGCCAACAGCAGGCAAAGCCTGCGAGCCAGCCCGTTCCAGCGCAGAGCCCTGGAACGAGTGACACTCGGTTTGAGCGCGCGAATGCCGCCCCTTCAGGGCTTACCGCATATTTCGTCAGCTCAACCCCGGGCTCACGCCCGGGGCTACAACATGCCGTGCCTTCGGCACTGACGTCTCGTTCCGAGGCTCTGCCTCGGAACGTCGAAACTCTGCCTCCGGTGCGGCACGAAACGCAGCCAGCCAACAGAAGGCAAAGCCTGCAAGGCAGCCGTTCGCGCAGAGCACTGGAACGAGTGGACTCACGCCCATCTCTCCCGACATCACCTGCAACCTCGCGCATCGACCTGCCGCTCGGGCCGCTGCCTTCGCGTGAAGAATGGGAAGCACGAGCGAAGCAGGACGGCGTCCCCGGTGCTCACGCCCGACGCTTTCTGGCGATGCTGGATGCCGGTGAAGAGATCCCTACAACCATCCCGGACTATCCCGTTCAAACGTGGTGCTTCGGCGATGATCTGGCGATGGTCTTCCTCGGCGGAGAAGTCGTCGTCGACTATGCCATTCGCATGAACGACATGTTCGACGGCGATCGGTTGTGGATCAACGCGTACAGCAACGACGTTCCGTGCTACATCGCATCGAAACGCATCCTGCGCGAAGGCGGCTACGAAGCCGATTCGTCCATGCTGTACTACGCTCGACCGACACGGCTGTCGCCGGATGCCGAAGACCTGATCTGCGACACCGTTCAAAAGCTGCTGCCTCACGACTTCTATTCGGAAGAATTGCAGACGGACTTTCCGGCACCGAAGTCTCCGGAAGACGCTCTGGCAACGATGACCACCGGGCCGGGGCTGAAGGTGGAACTCGTCGCATCGGAACCGCTGATTCATGACCCGGTGGCCTACGACTGGGACGTCAACGGCCGACTGTGGGTCGTCGAAATGGGCGACTATCCGAACGGTGCCGAAGACGGCGGCGGGAGGATTCGCGTTTTGACCGACACGGATGGCGACGGGCGGTACGACGAAGCCACCACGTTTCTCGACAACTTGCCGTTCCCCACCGGGATCTGCCACTGGCGGAACGGAGTCATCATCACGGCTGCTCCGGATGTTTTCTACGCCGAAGATACCGATGGTGACGGACGCGCGGACCTTCGCGAAACGCTGTACACCGGCTTCGGCGAAGGAAACCAGCAGCACCGAGTCAACGGCCTGCGCTGGGGCTCGACGGCTGGCTGTATCTCGGCAACGGCGACAGCGGCGGCGAGATCCGAAGCACAGGAGCGAGGATCAAGGATTCAGGATCGAGAGAAACCCATGAGGCGGACGCAGCGTCTGCTCGATCTTCGATCCAGAATCCTGAATCCTCGTCCGTTTCTGTACGCGGCCGTGACATTCGCGTGCAGCCGGACACTGGTGAGATCGACACCGTCAGCGGCCAGACTCAGTACGGTCGCGAACGAGACGACTTCGGCAACTGGTTCGGCAACAACAATTCCAACCCGATCTGGCATTATGTACTCGACGATCGCTACCTGCGGCGGAATCCACGCCACAGTGTCGACCACTCACGCTCAGATTTCCGAAGTCCCCGGAGCCGCTCCGGTCTATCCGGCCAGCCGCACGTTGGCTCGCTTCAACGACTTCTATGCCGCCAATCGGTTCACGTCGGCCTGCAGCACGATGATCTATCGCGACAGGCTGCTGGGAGATCAGTTCTACGGAAACTCCTTCACGTGCGAACCCGTCCACAATCTGGTGTCTCGGCAGGTGCTGGAACGCGATGGCGCCACGTTCAGGGCTCATCGAGCCGACGATGAACGCGGGTCGGAATTTCTCGCCAGCAGCGACAACTGGTTCCGCCCGACGATGGTGCGCACCGGCCCCGACGGAGCCATCTACGTGTCGGACATGTACCGATTCGTGATCGAACATCCGACCCGGATTCCGGCCGAATATCAGCGAAAACTGAACCTGCGAGCCGGCGAAGATCGTCCCATCCGGCTCGGATCGGATTTAGGCTCGGCCTCGGATCGCAGTCGAGTCTCGCCACGACGCGGCGACCGGACGCACGAAGCTGGTTCGCTGCTCAACCGTGGAACGAAATTCCAACCGCGGATCTGGTCGCTCGCATGGGCAGTTCGAACGGCTGGTGGCGAGACACCGCTCACCGAATTCTGCTGCACCGCGGTGACATTGCTGCGCTGGATGGACTCAGTGACCTGGCAATGTCTCACGTTTCGTTGCGGTTCGAGTTCAGGCGCTGCATGCCTTTACGCAAATTGCACAGACTCCGGGTCAGAAAGCCGCTGCCTTCAATCTTGCCGTGCGATCACTTTCAGATGTCGACGCCGAAGTGCGGCGCCACGGCGTGCAGTTGCTGGAAGTCCCGCTCAGCGCCGACGGCGCTGAAGTGCCACCGGAACTTTTGCGGCTGATCGATGATCCGTCACCGATCGTAATTCAGCAGCTCGCGTATTCCTGGGAGAATCGCCGCAGCAATCAGCTACCGCTGCTCTGGCGGACATTTTGAAACGTCATTCCGATGATCCGAATATCCGTGCCGCAGCGATGTCGTCAATCACAGCGGACAGAATTGCACTCGTCCTGCGTCACGTTGCGGAGGACGGAACTACGTCCAGCGAGGACTTGTGGAAACTCGTCGCGCAGGCGACAGCCATGGGACAGGACGAAGCCGCCATTCGGACGACGGAACAGTTGGTTTCGAAGCTGGCGGAAGCTTCACCGCCCGAAGCATGGACGGCTGCGGCCTCGGCGATTCCCGGAATGCTGCGAAATACCGAATTCGCTGCTGCCGTGCAGAACGGTTCGGCGCGAACAGCGTTTGACGCCGCGCGAACTCATGCCGCGGCGATGGCGCTGGATGTGGATCAGTCAATCGAACGACGCGTGGCCGCGCTGACGTTTCTGGGAGCCGTCGGCAGTGACGAGCCGTCGGTTGCCGACAGGCTTGTGGACTTCTTTCTGCCGTCGACGCCTCCGGAAATCCAGCAGGCAGCGGTCGCTGTCGTGACGAACTCCGAAGCGTCCATCGATCAGTTGTTCAGCCAGTGGAAGAACATCACACCGGCGGTCCGCAGCGAAATTGTGAATTCCATTCTGCCAAGTTCCGATCGGACCCGGCAGTTGATCGCGGCGCTGGAATCGAAGCGTCTTGCGTCCGCTGACCTGGACGCGGTGTCTCGCGATCGGCTGCTGACGTACCCGAACAGTGAGATTCAAACACAGGCTGCCGGATTGTTCGGCGACTCGACGCCGACGGCTCGTCAGAGTGTCGTTGATGAGTTCCGACAGAAGCTGTCGGAGGTGTCGGGCCGACCGTCGGACGGGAAAGCCGTCTTCGAAAAACGGTGCGCCACCTGTCATCGGCTGCAGGATGTCGGCAAGCAAATCGGAGCCGACCTGGCCGCGCTGAAGGATCGTTCCACGCCGGCAATGCTGACGGCGATTCTGGATCCGAACAAAGCCGTCGAAGCCAAGTTCCTGAGTTACACGGCCGTCACCAGCGATGGCCTGAGCATCAACGGGATGCTGCTGAACGAAACCGGCAACAGCCTGACTCTGCTGGCCTCCGACGGCAAAGAACACGTTGTCGCCCGCACAGACATTGACGAACTGATCGCGTCCGGCCGTTCGCTGATGCCCGAAGGTCTGGAAAAGGATCTGTCGCCTCAGGATCTGGCGGACGTGATCGCATTCGTGCAGTCGTCGGGCACTCCGTGGAAACTGTTCGACGGAAATTCGCCTGCGGTTGTCGCGCCGAATGACGACGGAAGTCTGACGCTTCCGGCGACAGCGGCCGAGATCTACGGTCCGAATCTGGTGTTCGAACAGCAGTACGAAAACATCGGCTGGTGGCAGTCCACGGACGATTACGCGGTGTGGAATGTTCAGGTTCCGAAGTCAGGCCACTGGACCGTTGAATTCGACTTTGCCTGCGACAACAGCACGGCCGGAAATCTGCTGCGTCTGTCGACGGGGACCCGCATGCTGACCGCACGAGTCCCCGGGACCGGAACCTGGAACGACTATCGAACGTCAACCATCGGCACCATCGACCTGCACGCCGGCCGCCAGCAACTGACGGTTACTGCGATCGAACAACCATCGTCCGCCCTGATCGACCTGCGAGCCATCCGACTGATTCCGCCGAAGTAACGGTACTCATTCCAGGGCTCCAACGCTGGAACGAGATAACGCCCTGGAACGAGAAGAGACACGGGAACGAACGTCATGCATCGATTTCCGCCGACGAATTTTGACGTGCAGGATTGGTCGTTGAGACCCAGTATCATTGGGCTGGTGGCGTTTGCTGTCGCTGTCTTCGTGCTTGCTCGACGCCGTGCGACAGGTCCGGGGTGGTTGTTTTTCTGGCTCTACACGTCGCTCTTGTTTCTGTCGTGGACGGTGCTCAGCGCGCTCAGGTTGAGGAACATTCAGGACGGCAGTTCAATGTGGATTCCGGTCCTGACGGCGGCAGTACTGGTGATGTCAGCCACGGCGCTGGTGCGCCGGTTTCTGCATCCGACAAAGATCGACAGCAGAGAAACCTCGGCGATCCTGTTGGTGGCGATGGGATTGGGTGCCGCGTGCTGCTTATGGCCGGCCAGCGGCGACGGTCGACAGCAGCTCGACGCACGCAGTGCAGGAACAACCTGAAACAACTTGGCCTTGCGATGCACAACTTCCACGACGTCGAGGGGCACTTTCCGGCACCGACGACCGGAACGCCGCCGGTTTCGTGGCGATTGTCGCTGATGCCGTACCTTGAACTGGCCAGTGTCCTGGAGGCATACGACACGACCGCTGCGTGGGACGCTGCCGTCAATCAGCCTCTCTCACGGCAGGAAGTTGGCCTGTACGATTGCCCGTCGCGCCCGAGCAGCCTTGACGATGAACTTCGTTTCCTGACTGCCTATCTGCTGCCGACGGGTGATGATTCGTTTTTCCAAACAACGCAACCGGATCAGCGTTCGGCGAGATTGCGGATGGCAATTCGAACACCATCCTGATGGTCGAATCGTGCGGGTCGAAGGTTGTTTGGACCGAACCTCGGGACGTCGACATTGCGGACGCGGCATTGCAGGTGAATGCACCCGGTCCGGAAATCGGTGAATCCGGAGGCGTGCTGTCTTCGTATCACGTCGGCGGTGCCCAGATGGGACTGGCGGACGGTTCCGTCAGATTCGTCTCGGACAGGATTGACCCGAATGTCCTGAAGTCGTTGCTGACAAAGTCCGGCGGCGAAGAAGTCGGCGACTGGTAGCAGCGAGGCGCGCACTTCCACGTCCCGCGGGCCCAGTCGCAGAAGCGCAGCTATGGAATGAGGCGAACGGTAAACCGTCCGTTCGCCGGCGGACGTGAGCGTGTCGGCCGCAAACGCGGGAAGATGCTATGCGGCGCGGCGTGTCAGTTTTTGTCGCAGCCGCTGCATGCCGCGGATGTAGCGGTCGTAGTTGTCCGCCTTGAGATTGAAGAACTCCGCCACCTGCGGGTGCGGAAGAATCAGGAAGCGTTCGTCCTTCATTCCCTGAACAACGGATTCCGCAACATCGTCGGCGGAGATTGAATGCAGGTGCAGGTATCGGTGAATCGGATCGCTGTCGTCGATCATTTCCGTGTCGACTCCCAGCGGACACACGCAGGAAACGCGAATGCCCTGCCGGCCGTAGCGCACGGCGAGCCATTCGGCCAGAGCGACGTCCGCGTGCTTGGTCACGGAATACAGCGCCGAACCGATTTCCGTCAGAATTCCGGCAGCGGACGCCGTGTGAACCAGGTAGCCGGCACCTTTTTCCAGCATCTGTGGCACGACCGACTTTGCGGCGTGCAGCCGGGACATCACGTTGGTTTCCCACATGTTCTGCCAGTCACTGTCGGCAGCCGTCAGGCCTCCCTTGACGGTGACTCCCGCGTTGGAACAAAACACGTCGACGCCGCCGAATTGGCTGGTGGTCCGATCGACCAGGCGTCTCACGTCGGGCGAACGAGTCACATCGCAGGCGATGGCGATCGAGTCGGTGTTCCGGCCGGCGAGTTCCGCTGCAACACGTCGGGCAGCGTGCAGGTCGCGATCCGACACCACGACGGCAGCGGCTTCTTCGGCGGCAAAACGGCGACACAGGGCCGCTCCAATTCCGCGACCGGCGCCTGTGACGACAACGATCCTGCCTTTGATGTCCACTCGAAGACCTCCTGTCCTGACTTTCCGGTGCGAATCCCTGTGACGCTGCCCGGGCGGCAGACTACCCAATCACCGGAATTTGACCAACAGCGATTCGAACGGAAATCGCGCGATCAGGGCGCTGAGGGTTGAGAACCTGGTGCCGGGATTTGAGATTTGAGATTTGAGATTTGAGATTCGCGGCAACCAGCACTCATTTACCGGCTGAGGATGTGGTCGATCAGCGGGTTCAGGTCTGATCGCGGCATGACAGGACAGTCGACGACAGGTTCATCGTCGCTGACGACGGCCTGAATCTGTTGATCGGACGAAGCATACGGAAGTTCGTTCAGCGCTGACCGCCAGACTTCAATTCGCCGCGCTGTGGCGTGCAAATCACCTTCCACCAGAATCAGATCGAAGTCTCGAAACAGTACATCGAAATGTTCGTAGCGATCGTCTTCTCTGACATCCCGATTTCCCGGAATGAAGGCAGCCGTCATTCCGGGTGACAGGATGCCGACCGCGGCGGCACCCGCCTGGCGATGCCGGTGAGAATCCTTGCCGGGAGTATCCAGTTCATGGCGGTGGTGAGTGTGTTTGATCGTGGCCACCTGAAGCCCGGCCTGTGTCAGCCTCTGCACCAGATCGCAGACCAGCGTTGTCTTTCCGGCGTTCTTCCGACCCACGATGTGAACTCGAGGAACCTGCTTCATGCGATGACGGCCGTTGTTGATATACCGCGAGCGGGAAGAAATGAGGCAATCGGGCTCGTGGCAGATAGCGTTGAGAAAATCATCGGTGTCCGCCGCGGCCAGCATAAATTCAAGTTCTGCAGTCCTTCCGCCACTGCGTCGGCAGCGGACGGCCGGAGTGGAATTCCGCCGGCGGAGATTCGATAGTATATCACAGTCACGGTGCCGGTCGGCAGAGGATGATGTCAGCTCGGCGCCGGGGACGCGACGGTTGTTCCGCCGGGTCTCGCTGACGACGCGTACAAACATTGACTGCTGCCGTGGCCCGTGAACTATGTGCGGACGATTCACTCTGCGAACACCGGCTGCCCGGCTTGTCGAACTGTTCCGCGCGGCGGATGTTCCCACATTGTCGCCCCGCTACAACATCGCTCCGACGCAACTGGTGCTGTGTGTTCGATCAATCTGCGACGATCCGGCAAATCGCGAAGCCGTGCTGATGAAGTGGGGGCTCATTCCGTTCTGGGCGAAGGATGAGTCGATCGGCAGTCGGATGATTAACGCTCGTTCCGAAACGGCCGCGCAGAAGCCGGCATTTCGCAAAGCCTTCGAAAGCCGCCGGTGCCTGATCATCGCCGACGGTTTCTATGAATGGGAAAAGCTGCCCGGCAGGAAGAAGCAGCCCTGGCTGATGCACCTGCCGGACAACGAACCTTTTGCGTTTGCCGGGCTCTGGGAACGATGGTCGCCGAAATCGCCGGACGAAAACGTCGCATCCGAACATCCTGCGGAAGTGACATCCTGCACGATTCTGACGACCGCTGCGAATGATGATCTGCGGTCAATGCATGATCGGATGCCCGTCATACTGCCGTCCGAAACTCATGATGCATGGCTGAGTTCTCATGCTTCCAGGGGTCAGTTGCAGGCGCTGATGCAGCCGCTGGCCGATGGTGTTCTGAGCCGTTACCCCGTGTCATCGCTGGTCAACCGAGTCGCGAACGAATCGCCCGCGTGTGCGGAACCGTGCGATTCACCGGCGGACAGCGATAGCGCCGCGCCGGATCGTCCGCGGCAGAATTCACTGTTCGAATGACAAACATCCGATGTTTCCTCCGCTCGGTCGCCCGGAGCGTGTTTCTGCTTCTGATCGCCGCCAACTGCTGGCTGTGGATGCAGGGAGTTCACGAGTTGGGGCACGTGATCGCCGCAAAATTGTCAGGCGGAAGTGTGTCGAAAGTCGTGTGGTGGCCGACGTCGATCTCGCGAACCGACGTTGATCCGAATCCACACCCGCTGATTGTCTGCTGGAGCGGTCCGTTGTTCGGCAGCCTGCTACCGCTGATTGCGGCCATGTGGCTGGCTGCCGCCGGGCGACGAAGCTCGGCAGCGAAGTTCTTTGCCGGGTTTTGCCTGATTGCCAACGGTGCATACCTTTCCGTGGGCAGTATCGACGGCGTCGGTGATGCCGGAACGCTGCTATCGCTGGGTGCTCCCGTCGCAGTACTTTGGAGCGTCGGCGGAGTCTTTGTCTTCGGCGGACTGCTGATCTGGCATCGGCTCGGCCGCGCGACGGACGTGTTGCGCTGCGCGGTTTCCGTCCGTGAATGCGGTCGGCAGTTGTTGTTGCTGCTGGCCACGATCAGTGTGATGGTGCTGTGCTTCGCGGCGGAATGACAGCCGGTAAAGCGAAGGGCGGGCTGGGTAATCTGCGACGAGTCACACGGACGCCTGGACTTTGCAGCGATTCCGGCGCGTCGAATCAGAATCCACAGAACCAAACTCGCGCCGCTGATTGCTGAACGAAAAACCCGCAGCCGCCTTCAGTTTCTCCGCTCGCATTCTGTTCTGCGTGTAAGCTCGTGACAGTCAACAGATCAACAACGTCTGTTCCGCATGTCTTCCACTGAAACAGAAAGGTCACGCTATGCGGCTAATGGTTACTTTGAGTGGTGCACTGATTCTGTCGATGGCTTCGCAACTGCATGCGGCCGATGAAGTGCGGTCTGCTCAGAAGACGCCGGTGACATTGTCAACGGTATCAGCGCCGGCTGATGCGAAGACGTCCGCGCCGATTGTTACCGAAACGGTTGTGCCGAATGACTCGGCCCTTCAGACGGTGTCGCGGACTCGGCCGATGCGGCTTCGTTCGACTTCCTCCCGTCCGATCTTCACCCGTGGAACGCCGTTGCGGCAAGGCAACACAGGCGTGCTGGGCCGCGTCATGGAACTGGAACGCAGAAAGAACGCATGGCTGCGCAGCATGTTCCGTTAAAGCGTCCGGTCGCACTCAGCGGCTGTCCCGCTTCACGGCAGAAGAAATCTGCTTCGTTACCACGTCGGCGACCTGCTGCTGCCGACCAGAACAGAATCAGCGAGGTGACACGACACCAACAGATTCCACACCTTTGATTGACACCAGCGAAGAACGATACCACCAGAGCATGACACCTTAGATTGGCACCAGGGACAGCGGATTCTTTCGAGCCGGCGACGGTATTCGGAAGGGTCCGCTTTTTTTGTTCAGCGCACTCAACGCTGTCGCGGTGTCGACGTTCCCTCGCGGTCGAATATACTGTGGGTCATGGTTGCAGTCTCGGCGGTGGCGATCCGCTGAACGTGCTGCGTTTCTGTCTGAATTCAGCTTCCGGAAACAAACCAATGGCAGCAGTCGCAGAGATGGATCCGATCGAAGAAATCGGACAGACGGCCGGCCTGATCTGGCACTTCCTGAGCGAACACGGAACGACTTCGGTGAGCAGGCTTGTGACGGGAGTTGAGGCGCCGCGCGACCTGGTGCTTCAGGGAATCGGCTGGCTTGCGCGGGAAGAAAAGATTGCCGTTGAACGGACGTCCCGCAGCAGGACCATCCGCCTTCGCTAGGATCGCTTACAGCGCGGATTCCGTGTCCTGTTTCTTCAGTTGTTCAAACACGCGCTGGACGGCGCTGGCAGGAATGGCGTAGCTGCTGATACGAGCCGCCCGCGCGATGTTAATGCCGATCGCATTACCGGACGCGTCCAGCAACGGACCGCCGCATTGCTGCGGAAACAGGTCGGTGTCGTGCTGGAAGGCTTCCGGGAATCCGGAGTTGTGCAGGCTGGCATACTTGCCAAGCTCCTTCAGTTCGCTGTAGCGCGGAAGCAGCGCGTCATTCTGTTCACTGATGAACCGTCCAGTCAGAGTCACGGGGACGGTGATGATCTTGTTATCGCGGATCACCTTCACGTCGATCCTGTCGCCCGGCGAATAGTTCTGCAGGTGCGAGACCAGTTGTTCCGGGCCTTTCATCTCCGTTCCGCTGATTTGCAGCACGACATCGCCGCCTTTCAGACCGCTTCGTTCGGCCGCTCCCCCGGCAATCACTTTTCTGATCAGCACGCCTGACGAATGCGGGAACGGTTCGATTCCCAGAAAGGGTTTCGAAGCCGTCTGCAGCGTGTGAATATCGACGCTGATGACTCCCGGCAGAATCGGGTTGCCCCGGAAATCCGTTGTGATGACCAAACGGCCGGGATCAGTCGTGTCGTCGCCGGCCCAGGTGACAGGAGTCAGATCCGCGGCGTCGACTTTCAGCAGCGCAAGATCGTAGGCATCGTCGACGGCGACGCGCCGGAACTTCCGGCGACTGCCATCGGGGAAGACGCAATCCGGGTCAACCGCGCGATGCAGTTCGCTGGCTTTCGTCAGAATGTAGCCGTTACGCGACATGACGGTTCCCAGCGCCAGCGAGCGTCCGAATTCGTGGATCTCCACAACGGAGTTCTTAACGGCTTTGACGACCGGTTCGAATTCCTTCAACTGGTCTGGCGACCGCTTCTCATACGGCCCGACTCGGCGATGAAGTGTCAATTCCAGTTTCGTGTCTTCATCTTCGCTGTCATCATCGTCGTGACCAAAGGAATGCGGTTCGTCGCTGTCGTCCGGACGTATGCCGGTCTTCAGATGGACCGTTCGCTCCCGATCGCTGCGGCGCAAAACAACGTCGACTTCCCGGCCGTCTTCCAACTGGTCCAGCAAAGTGCTGAGTTCCAGGCGATCCGCAAACCGCTGGCCGTCGATCGAAACCAGCGTATCGTTTGGCTGGATGCCGGCTTTATCGGCCGGACCGTTTCTGATGACTCCGCGGACTTCCGCCGTGAAGTGCCGCCAGCGAAGATCGGTGCCGAAGAAGTCGGATTCGGCAAGTTCGTTGTCAAACGCCCGCAGCCGTCCCCATTCGTCACCGTTTTTCAGTCGATCCCAGTCGCGATGCCAGACGTCGATGGCGACATGGCGGTTCTCGACGATGACTTCCGTAATCATGCTGTGAATGCCGATCAGCCGACCGTCCAGATCAAATAGCGGTCCGCCGGAATCACCCAGCACAATGGCGTTATCGGAAATGATTGTCATTGCGCCGACGGACAGCACGCGGCCGAATCGCACGGGTGCCGGGCGGTCTTTGCGGAAGCCGCCAGGATGTCCCAGAGCAAAACAGAAGTCTCCCGCGCTGACCTCCGACGAACGCCCCATCGTCACGTGAGGAAACTCGCTGCCGTCGGCGGGCATCCGCTTGATCTTCAGCATGGCCGCGTCGGCGGAACGGTTCTTTCCCAGCACGTCGCATTCGTATTCCCGGCCATCCGGAAAGATGACGTACGTTGACTGTCTGGACCTGCGGCGTCTGAAGTGTGACGACTCAACGACGTGAGCTGCCGTCAATACGATTCCGTCACCGGAAACCACCACACCGCTGCCAAAACCAATTCTGTCGGTGACTCCCACGATGGCGGGCTGCACGCTTTTCAGTGCCTCCGTCAGCCGCTCCTGCCGCTGTTGCAGAGTAACTTCGTTTGCGGAAAGACTGCCGACCTGGATGAAGAAAAGGCACAGTAAAGAAGCGTGACGAATCATCTGTCGCAGCTTTCCGTTGGACGCGCTTTCGGGAAGTAGGTCCGGCAGTGGCCCGGACTGGCACGGCGTTTCGGGAACCAACACCGACACGGCAGCGATGTGTCGTATCGCAGTACCTCGAATAACGGGAAACGCACCGGTGAATCAGACACGCGAACGCCCGGGATGTGCGACTTTCCGGAATCCGTCCCCGGCATCGAGGTACCCGTCGGTCATTTTGATGCCCATTCTACGCTGCGAATGAGTGATTGCCAGACGAGGATTCGTCGGCGCGCCGCCGTCAGACAATGCAGCCTTCCGTCGGGCTGGACGCGGTCGCGTACAGTTTCTTCGCAATCCGTCCTGCCAGAAATGCGTGCCGCCCGGCCTGACATGCCTGTCGCATGGCATCCGCCATCAGGTGCGGGTTGCGCGCGCCGGCGATTCCCGTGTTGAGTAAGACGCCGTCGCATCCCAATTCCATCGCGACCGCCACATCGCTGGCCGTGCCGACTCCGGCATCCACGATGACCGGATAGTCCGGGTCGTCTTCCTTCAGGTACTCCAGACAGATGCGGATGCTGTTGGGGTTCAGAATCCCCTGCCCGCTGCCGATCGGGCTGCCGGCCGGCATCACGGATGTCGCTCCCGCTTCCTTCAAGCGCCGCGCGGTCATGGGATCGTCCGACGTATAGCACAGCACCTGAAACCCGTCGTCCACAAGCTGGCGGCAGGCGTCAATCGTCGCAACGGGATCCGGCAACAGCGTTTTCGTGTCGCCCAGAACTTCCAGCTTGACCCAGTCGGCTCCCGGGTTTTCCAGGCCCCGCAGGATTTCACGACCCAGCCGAGCGACGCGAATTGCATCTTCGGCCGAAAAGCATCCCGCTGTGTTCGGCAGAATCGTGTACTGGTCCAGATCAATGAAATCCAGAATGTTGCGGCCTTCCGCGTCAACCAGCCGTTCGCGGCGGACGGCCACAGTGATCACGTCCGCTCCGCTGACCCGCAGGCAGTCGCGCATTTGTTCGAAGGTCGCGTATTTGCCGGTTCCCACGATCAGCCGAGACTTCAGTGTATGCGTACCGAGAGTCAGCGGAGTGTCCGCGGGCTGAAGCGACTGCGCGCCGGTGGACGGAAGTTGCGTCTCGGCAGATGCGGATAGGCTCATTGTCGGTTTGTCTGGTTCAGAAAGATGGATGTATGAAAAACAGCGGATTCGGTCGTCGTCAGCCGCCGCCCACGAGCGTCACGATCTCGATGTTGTCGCCTTCCTGCAGAAACCGTTCGTGGTGTTCCTCGCGAGGGACCACGTACTGATTCTGTTCGACAGCGCAATATCGGTTGTTGATTCCCAGATCTTCCAGCAGATCGGCGACGGTCCATTCGTCGGGGACTTCCCTGGCTTCACCGTTCAGTTGAATCGTCGGCATCTGACTGCTCCCGTGACCTGACACTCTGGCCGCATCATACCGCCTGCGAAACCTGCGGAAAGCCACGCCGTGCCGCGAACATTCCGGTGCCGCGCGACGTGTGTATCCCCCGGGCTCAGTTTCCAAAGAACTCGTCGGCAGCTCTTGAAGTCGGCGGGGAACTCAACGAATCGCCGGTACCAGAGCGTTCCGGCCTTCCACCGCTTGCCATGACGCGTTTGCGGCGACGGCCTCGTACGTCTGATCGTTGCCGCCCGGCCATTCAATCTGAACCTGATCAGCCGTTTTGGCGGTCCCCAGACCGAAGTGCATCCAGCGGCTTCCCGTGGAACCATAGCTGCCGCCTCCCTTCCACTGTCTGGACTGCGTGATCTGCTTTCCGTCGCTGTCAGTGGATGTCACGCGAACCACGGTGCCGATTGCCTCGCGAGCTCCCCGGGTCCCGATCAGTCCGATTTTCAGCCAGCCGTGCTTCGTGTCGCTCGTATTTTGAACGATGGAAGCCGGATCGTTGTTGTGTGAGACAGCCAGATCCGGATCCCCGTCGTCATCAAAGTCGAAAGCGACCGCGCCTCGCCCCATGTGAGTTTCCGCAAAGAATCCTCCGATGGCCTGCGCGACATTGACCAGCCGCGTTCCGGAAAGATTTTCAAACATCAGCGGGGTTTGTTTCAGAGAGTTGCTTCTGGGAAAACGAATCACGTGGCCGTTGGAAACAAACAGGTCCTCGTCTCCATCCAGATCCGCATCCATCGCGCACGTGCCCCAGCCGACGTACAATGCGCCCACGGCGTTGACTCCCAGTCGCTGGCTGGAATGTCGGAACAGCATGTTGTCGTGGTTCTCATACAAAGCGCTGGTTTCGCGTTCGTAGTTCGTAACCCACAGATCGAACAGGCCGTCCCGGTTGTAGTCCATCAATTCCACTCCCATGCTGCCGTCGGGAACGCCGCGATCGCTGAGGCTGGAACCGCTGAGCAGCGAATCGTCGGTCAGCGTGTGTTCCGGCGTGGAGTGATACAGCGTGTTTGGAACCGTGTCGTTCGTGACGTAGACGTCCAGCAGCCGGTCGCCGTTCACGTCGGCGACGACAACGCCCAGGCCCTTGCCGTCGGTCTGCAGATTCATCGCCCGCGATTCGTCGGTAAAGCCGCCACTGCCGTCGCTGAAGTACAGCGTGTCGGGCAGACCGGTGAAGTCACGCGGCGGACAGATTTCCCGCTGACCTTCCGTCGGTCCCTGACAATACGGGTGATTCTCCTTCGACCAGTCGACGTAGTGACAGATGTAAACATCGGGAGCTCCGTCGCCGTTGATGTCGCCCCACGCCGCGCTGCTGCTCCACAGAGAATCGGTCAGGCCGGACGGCGCGGCGATCTCCTGAAACGTTCCATCGCCCAGGTTGTGCAGCAGTTGCAGGCCGCCATAACCGGTGACCAGAACGTCGCGAAATCCGTCGCCGTCGAAATCCGCGGCGGCACCGCCGTGACTATAAAACTTCGCGACTCCGGCTCCCGACTGTGCCGAACAATCTTCGAATCGTCCAGCACCGCGATTGCGAAACAATCCGCACGGCAGACCGGACGTCTTCAGTTCCGCGTCGATCTGTCCGCCGCCGGGAAACAGAAGATCTTCTCGTCCGTCGGCATCGGCATCGATGACAGCGATGCCGCCGCCCAGTGATTCGGGAATCGAAAAATTCCCGGCCTCCTGACCGTTGTGGTAGGTGAAGACCACACCGCTGTCGGCAGTCATTTCGGCAAACCGCATGCTGGTCGCCGGCTGCGCGGAGGATTCGCCGGGGGACGTTCCGTGCGTCTGGCCCGCTGCGCCGTTCGCGTCACCGGACGTCGTAACCGGCTCCGTTGTCGAATTGTCGCAGCCGATGCTGAACACCGCCCACAGAAGGGCAAGCGAAAATGCCCGAAATACTCTAGCCATCAGCTTGTCCCGCGCGGAACTCGCGCTTCCTGAAGGACGCTCGGCACCGTTCGTGCCACGGAGTTGTCATAGTTGCGCACGTCATGACAGCAGCCACTCCCTGCATTTCGCCGCCGCTTCGAGGCAGCGTCGTTCAGACGCACGGCAATGCGGCGAATTCATGTCACGCAGCGCTGCCGCGGCGGACCGGCAGCGGTCCGCACAACTCTGCAGCAACGCCGTGCAGTAACCGTGCTGCGGCCGGGTTCGCGTCAACATCACACAGCACGCGGCGCGGCAATCCATACACTGCACGGCGGCTCGCTGCCAGTTTCCACACTTCTCAGATGCGCACTCCTGTGCTCGCTGGATGACCGCGTCACACTCTCGAACGCATGCCAGAAGCGACTCTTCAATAGAGAATCCCGCCGCGCTGTCGCGAAGGAAATCTGCACTGTTCACGAATGTCGGCACGCTCGCACATCCGGCCAGAATGGCGATCGCCTCACGTCTTTTCATCAGGCTGTTCTCCCACGAGTTTCCGGAAAACTGCAGACAGTCGGCTGCTGACCCAAAAGTGTACGCCGACATCGCAGATTTCACCAAGACGAGCAGTTCCCGTGTTACGATGCGAGACAGCAGAAGAACCAGGGAAATCTGATCGCAGACAGGTTCATTCCGCCAGGCTGCCGGAGTTGCGACCAAATCTCCCGATCACGCAGCAGTCGCATTCACCGCGAATCCGGCAGCTCGATACGGTGATTCGCGGAAAACGCCGGCGAACTCACATTCATTTCAGGAACCGGACCTTTTCCGGCCGCGAGGTCCAGCCAAATTGTCCCTGAAATTCGTCCAGCGAGAGCGTCAGCTGGCGTCCGTCCCGCAGCAGTGCAACGACGGCAACATGATCGTCGAAGTTGTCGGAACTGACGAAGTCCCCCTCCGGTGAAACCATGGCCCAGGCGTTGTCCGGCAGTTCCGCCAACAAAGTCCCGAGCCGCCGATTTCGCCTGAAATCGTAGCCGGAGACCCAGGCACCGTCGTTGTCGCCGCCCAGCAGGCGTCGGCTGTCGGCCAGCCAGTGTGGAGTGTGAAAGAAGCGGATTGCGCTGGTGACGTTTTGCCCGACTGCGCGCAGATGAAACTCCCCGTAGCTGCCGTACACTCCCAGCACGCTGAAATCTGGAGACCAGCCCGCGGACAACCGCTCGCCGCAATCCATCTCGGCCTGACCCGCCGGCGAAATCTGCCCTGTTCTGACATCCAGCAGTTCGAATCCGGTCATTCCGGCCAGATAAAGAATTTGATTGCTGTCCTTCAGAAAGCAGAAAGGACCATCGGACGCGCGCTGGACTCGCGGTGGCTGCATCGGCGCGGATAGCGTCTTGAACTCCTGCAGCCGCTTGCCGTTTTCCGCATTCCAGACGCTGATTCCTCCGAATGCCGAACCGCAGGCGATTTTTGCGCTATCGTCGGACCACTGAACCCACCACAGCGGATCGTTGTGAAGCAGGGCATGTTGTTCCGTTCCGGACTCGACATCCCGGATGCGGCAGACGCCGTCGTCACCCACCGAAGCGATCGACTTTCCGTCGGGAGACCAGCAGGCTCGCCAGATTCGTCCCGCATCCTGCAGAAATCGGTGTTTGACTTTGCCGGAATCCGCATCGATCACGCTGATTCGGTCGGCACTGTCGGAGCCGTCCGTGCAGAGACGCAGAAGCAGCCCGCCACCCGGCTGCCAGAGAAGCTGCGAGCATTCCTGGTGCTGAAATTCGGTTTCGTTCAGCATCGCGCCGGTCTGCCCGTCAAAGACGCGCAGCCGGTTCGAAGTCAGTGTGGCGACACGACTGCCGTCGTCGGCAACGGCAGTCACAACCGGTCGTGTTGACGATTGCGGCAACATCGGCAGAGCCTGCCCGGTCTGGCTGTCGACACGTGCGTTCGGCATCAGAATCTGTCTGCTGTCCGGTGTCCATGCGACGTCCGTTGCACGCCGGCCTGACGGGACTTCGAAGCACTGTGACCAGTCCAGAGTGTTGAATGCCGTGCAGGAAGTGCCATTGGCGACAGCCAGCGACGTGCTGTCGGGAGAGAACGACACCAGACCTTTGACGTCCAATCGGTGCCGTTCCTGAAACGACCGCGTGTCCAGGACGACGGTGCCGGAATCGTCCGCGGCAGCGATCCAGCGACCGTCGGGTGACCAGTCAACGGAACAGTCGCCGTCCATGTCGATGGTCGTCAATAGCTGCAGAGAATTGGCATCAAAGACTCTGGCGGTCCGTTTGCCACCGAGGACGAACCGTCTGCTGTCGGGCGAAACACCGATGAACGTGCCTGCTGCGCCTTCCGCGGAATGGCGACGGTCGGCGGTTTGCGGATCCAGTAACTCAACCACCGTGCCCGCGGCATGGATCAGCAGTGTTCCGTCGGGCAACCACGCGACGCGACCCGGCCAGTTGTCGACATCAAATGTCTTCAGCAGTTGACCGCTGTCGACATGCCAGACGTTAAGCGCTGCTCGCGGCCCCGGCGAGGCCGAAGCAAGCGTCCGGCCATCCGGTGAAAACTGTACCGAACAGATCGCGCTTTCGTGTCCGGCAAGCACTTTGACAAGCTGGAATTCCGCAGTCCACAGACGTATGGCGTTGTCGTCGCCGCCGGTGGCGATCAATCCGTCACTTCGAACATCGATCGACCGGTAGCCGCTTCGATGCAGCAACGGCTCGATTGACCACGTCAGAACATCATTGACTCTGGCGGGCCGACTGACGGCCGCGAAATCGCCAAACGGCTCGCCGGGTCGAATTCTCGCACTGAATTTGGGCAGGGAATCGGGCCTCGGATGCATGCGAAGATCGACTGATGCAAGTGTGCCGATTTGCGATTCATCAACCGACGTTGCTCCCCGTTCGTTCGGAACTGCCGGATGTGAAACGTTCCGAACGGGCTGCGCCGCGGAATACTCGGCGGCTCCGGCAATCGCGCTGCCGTCATCGCGACCAGAGTCCGGCGGAACCTTCTCGGCGACCTCCGGATTCGGAGCAATCTCGGCGTCCGGTAGTTCCACGACAGCTTCCGGCGAATCGCTCGCGATGGCGCTTGCGGCGGCGATCGCAGGTGCTTTGGTCGCCATGTCGCGGTCGACTGGCATGACAGACGTATCGGCGCTGACGGACACGTCATTTGGGCCGCTGGCCGGGCGGGATCGAACCAACCATCCGCCCATCAAAACCAGCGCGATCAGTCCGCCGCCGACCAACACGCGCCAATGACTTCGGTTGCCCGGTTTGCCGCCGGTGCTTGGCTTCGAATCAGGTCGTCCGGCGGTTGCACGGCGATCCGTTCTGCGGCGGGATGCCTGACCGGAAGCCGGCGAGGCCGCGCTGAATTCCGCAACTTCGTTCGGCGCCACTTGCCACAGCGTATCTGAGGCTGCCGTCGCGCGGGTGCCTGTCGTCGGTGAAGTACCTGCCGGCGCCAACGGCGATCGGGTTGAGTCGGGTGCGTCGTCGGCAGTCGCACGTGACGGCGGCCCGGCCAGGTCGGCGGCAGCAACGGAGTTCGTGTGTTCCGCCAGCCACGCTTCCAGTGCGTCGACCAGGTTCTGCGCCGGTCCGATGCGATCGTCCGGATTCTTGGCGACCATCCTTTCGAACAGCCGCTGCAGTTCGGAATCCGCGCCGGGCAACAGTGGGATGGGTGCCGTCTGGTGCGCCATCACTCGCTGCATGACGCCGTCCGATTCGTACATTGCAGTGCCGGACACCAGAAAATACAGCGTGCAGCCCAGCGCATAAATGTCACTGCGATAGTCTGCCGACTGTGCGTCCATGGCCTGCTCCGGCGACAGAAAATCGACCGTTCCCATCAGGACACCGGGGCTCGTCAGGTCAGCCACTGTGGCGCTGGTGGACGCCGCGGAATCGTCCAGCCTTGCCAGTCCCATGTCCAGGATCTTCACGGTGCCTGCGAGGTCGAGCAGCAGATTGGAGGGCTTGATGTCTCGATGAACCACGCCCTGCGCATGAGCGTATGCGAGCCCGCGCGCGGCCTGAATGGCGTAGCCCACAGCCGTGACCGTCGGCAATGAACCCCCGTCCGCGACGATCGATTCCAGATCCGTGCCGCTGACACATTCCATCGCCAGAAAGTGTATGCCGTTTGATTCATCGGCATCGTAGGCGGTCACGATATTCGGATGATTCAGCCGCGCGGCCGCTTCGACTTCGCGATGAAACCGGCGCAGAGCCGTCGCACTGCGAACATACTGCGGGGTCAGCACCTTCAATGCGACCTCCCGCTTCATTCGCCGGTGGCGAGCCCGGAAGACCTGGCCCATGCCGCCTTCACCCAGCTTGTCCAGCACGACATAGTTTCCGAGAACCAGGTCCTGTGCCCTGCCACCGAAAACCGTCCTGGCCTGAAACCTGGTCAGCAATTCACCCCGGACCAGCAGTTCCAGCAGCGACTGACCGGAAATGTCATCGTCGGTCAGTCCTGATTGCTGGCGACATCGCAGAACGTCTTCGGAAGTCAGAAGCCCGGTTTCTGTCAGCAGCCTGGTGAGTTCTCTGGCGGTCGGAGCCATCGGACTTTCCCATCATCGCGCGGCCCGGGCGGATTGACTTTCGCGCTGGAGCGATGCGGCTGACGATAAGGCACTGCTGAGATACCGCCGACAACGCACCGTTCCGTGTTCGGCGATCCGGGATATTCCGCACGGCTTACGAACGGCGTTCGCGCAGAGCCACGGAGTCCGCCGGACAGTCCGACCGCGCGTCAGCAGTCGACTCTGTCACCGCACGAACTACAGACGCACGCGACCTTCGGGTGCCGGCACGGAGATCCACCGGATGGTTCGTTCGCGGACCTTCGAATCGGAGATGCGAGTGTCGGTGTTAGACGCTGATTCGCGACGCCGTGATTCCGCAGCGAGACGGCTGGCGGTCAGTACGTCGAAATGACTGCTGCGAAGCCTGGATTGTGTCAGCATCAGGGGTTCCACGGCGGCGCGTTCTTCGTCATCTGTCGGCGGCGCCAGGAAGTCGATCGGACTGACTTCTTTCCCAAGATCGGACTCCGGAGCGTCGATGTCGTCGCCCTTTGATTTCTCAGTGCCCTTCGAAGAATCGGAATCGGCACCTGTTTCGCCTTCCTGCGAAGACTTGCCGTCGGCGGGCTCGTCGACCGGAGTTGTGATTGGACGCCGCGCTCGTCGAAAGTCTTCCGGAAGTTCCCGATTCAGGATGTCATCAACTTCGTTGCCGGAACCCTCTCGTGATCGGATCCAATCCGGATCACCGGATCGTCCGCCGGCGCCTGTGGTGTCGTCGGTCGAGCTTCCCGGCCCAAACATCGGCGCGTCGCGATCGGGATCGAATGTGGGAGGATTCGAAGACCGATTATCCACCGGGTCTTCGTAGGTCCCTCGGCGTGACCGGTCCGGCTCCTCACGGCGCTGCGGACGAGCCGTTTCGCCGGTGCCCTTGTTGGAAATCGGATCTGTGGAAGGTCGCAGCGTGCCGGATTCGACACCAATGCAGGCAACGCCGCACGAGCCGCTGCCGCAACCGGAGCTGCACGCGACACCGCACGTGTTGCAGGAATCGCAGCATCCGGTATTGCAACTCGATGCCGCAAACGTGCCATAGCTGGCCGTGTAGACCGGAGCATAATTTGCGGGAGCCGCGTAGCTGGCGTAACTGACGGGCTGGTATCCGCCGTAGTACGCTCCGTATCCATAGCCGCCGTAGGGCGCCGCGTACGGAGCGTAGCCGACGCCGTAGGCCGGGAACCACGGCCACCAACACGCGTGTGTCACCGGAGACAGCACGCCGACGATTCCCACAACCATCAGTTTGAACAGGAAGTTTCTCATCAACCACCTCGAAGGTTTATATCAGCGACGATCTCGCCAACGCCGGTACCCGTTTTTGTTCCGGTGTGCTCACCCGGCGCGTCGCTGCGGATCGCTACAATTGGCATGAACGGAAATCATTTTCCAGGCTTCCACTTTTACCGTCGCTGATCGGCGTTTGTCAAACAGCCAGACGGGGATTCGTGCCGCCCCCGACGTTCAGAAACCAACGTGTCGGCACCGTCGGCACCGCGCGAACTCTGCAGGTCAGTTGGTGGCGGCTCGATGCACGCACGGTGGAAACGTCGTCCATCAGCCTGCCGGTTGTCCGGTGAAGTACTCGGGCTCGTTCCCCGGTTTCCATTTGATGTTGCAGCCGATGCTCGGTTTTTGTTCCGAAGTCACATCGCTGCCGGCAAGAACGGCGTCGCAGGCGGCCTTCAGATCGTTCCCCGTGACCGGAATGTCATTCCCCGGCCGGCTGGAATCAAACTGGCCCCGGTAAACCAAAGTGTGGTCGGCGTCGAACAGGAAGAAATCGGGAGTACAGGCGGCCTTGTAAGCCTGAGCGGCCTCCTGAGTTTCGTCGTACAGGTATGGAAACTGATAGCCGGCGGTGCGAGCTTCCGTTTTCATTTCTTCCGGTCCGTCCTGCGGATGCGTGCCGATGTCGTTGGAACTGATGCCCACGATTCCCAGCCCCTTCGCCTGGTATTCGGCAGCGAACTTCGCCAGTGCCGGACGCAGGTGAATGACGAATGGGCAGTGGTTGCACATGAAGATCACCAGCAGAGGCTTGCCGCGGAAATCGCTGCGGCGAACGGTCGATCCATCGACATTTGTCAGAGAAAAGTCCGGTGCCACTGTCCCGAGCGACAACATGGTGGACGCTGTCTTGACCATTGCATCAGGTTCCTGAAATACGAGTCTTTCGGATGTTTGCTGACGGCCGCGTTCATCACGACAGCGTGCGCGGCGCCGGACGTTCAGTGTATTCACCTGCCCTTCGTGTTCAAACCGGCGCCGATTCAACACACGCTCGACGCCGCATTCGGCCGACGACGCGCCGGCGCGGATTTGCATCGGGCTCGGTTGTGAAGGCGTGTAAACCGCGAACGGAACAGCAGCCGAACCGCTAATGAACGGGTCTGCCGGGCTGACGGGTGAACGAAGAAGCTGGATTGCTGCGGAAGGAGGCAGTCCGGCAAAGATCGATTCCGCCAAATCGGCGGTCTGCGGATTCGAAACTGGCGGGCAGGCTTCTCATCGAGCGATGACGCAGGTAGTTTATGCCCCGATTCACCGTCCGCGACGTTCGCATCGATTGCCGCCGACGCTGATTTTCGTTCGTTCACCGACCTGCATGAATGGCTCTGTCGCTCCGGAGCATTGATTTATGGCGTCCAAGTCCGTGTATTGGGGAGAAGGCCTGTTTCTTCGCCCGCATCATTTCCAGTGCGTCGAACGAAGCGTTCTGGAAAAGATCCGCATTGCCGAAAACTGGGGCGATCGGCATTGCTACGGTCTGCAGCGGCTGGAACCGGACCTGGACTCCCTTTCGAACTGGCGCGTCTCGCTGGCGTCCTGCCACCTGCGGCTTCCGGATGGAACCCATTTGCGGTTTCCCGAAGATTCGCACATTTCCGCCGTCGAAATCCCGCGCCAGTTGTTCGCGTCCGCAGATACGCGAGTGAAGGTGTACGTGGGTGTCGCGGAATACCGCAACGGGTTTTCCAATACCGACACCGACGGCAGCAATCCGCAATGCCGCTATGTGCTGGCTTCCGAAAGCGTTGAGGACGAAAACGCTCCGGGCAACGCGGAACAAATTCAGTTCCGACGTTTCAATCCCCGGATTCTGATCGGTGACGACGCGGCGCTGGGGTACGACGCTCTTCCCATCATGCAGCTTCGACTGGGAGCCACCGCGGAAGCTCCGCCGGAAATCGATCCGGACTACATTCCGCCGCTGATTGCTTCGGAAGCCTGGCCGTGGCTGAGCGGCTTCATTCGCTCCGTCTACGACCGTCTTGGGGCCACCGCCGATCGGCTGGCTCGACAGATGATCGATCGCGGCGTCGCTTTCGAAAGCGGCCACAAGGAAGATCTGGAACGCATTCTGCAGTTGCATGCGGTGAATTCATCACTCGGCGGGTTTGCTCATCTGCCGTTTGTACCCGGAATCCACCCGTACATCGTGTATTCCGAACTGTGTCGGATCGTCGGACTTCAGGCGATCTTTCGGCGCGAACGGCGGTTTCCGGAAATTCCCGTCTACGACCATGACGATCTGACGACCTGCTTCACAGCCCTTCGGAAACTGTTGAATGTTGAAGAGGCGAAGGACGAGTCGTACATCAAGCGTCCGTTTGCCGCTCAGGGTCTGCAGATGTCAGTGCGGCTGCAGACTGAGTGGCTGGAGCCGAGCTGGGCGTTCTACATCGGTGTGGAATGCAAGCTGAAGACCAGCGAAGTCACGGATCTGCTGTCGGAACGATCGCTGGGCATGAAGGTCGGTAATACGGACGAGGTTGACAACATTTACAAGTTCGGTCGCCGCGGTGTTCGGCTGGCTCCCGTCGCGGACGCGCCGCGCGCGTTTCCGCGAGCCAACTGGCACTACTATCGGGTGGATCGCGATGAGGCCTGGCGCAGCGTTGAGGAAACTCTGAACCTTGGCATTCGCTTCAACGAGCGCAATGTGGCTCAGCAGATCAACGGCGAAAACAAGATCGACGTGAAGAACCGTCACACCGGCGAACTGGTGTCGCTTGCGTTTTCGCTGTTCGCCATCAAAGCGTCCGGGACCTAGTTTTCCAGCAGCGTCAGATTCTCTTACATCAGCAGGAGTTCCGGCGGATACTCATGGCAACGTCCATCATCGAACTCGCGGAACCGTTCTTTCTGAAGGTTCTGGGAATTATCAATCAGCCGACGCCCGGACAGAACAGCAACCTGCAGTCGCTGCAGAAGCAGCTTTCCGCCGACCTGCAGGGCATCGAACAGAAGGTGAGTTCCGGGTCCGCCAACGTCAACAACGCGGAATGGCAGTCGCTGAAAAAGGCGATGATCTACTGGGCCGACGAAGTCCTGACGCGGCATATCGAAGGCTGGAAGGACTTCGTGCTGGAACACGAATACTACGCCGAACGCAACCGCGCCTGGAAATTCTATGTCGAAGGAGAACAGTGCATCCCCACAGGCAGCTCGGAGGCCGCGGAGCTGTTCTATCTGGCTCTGGTGCTGGGATTCGTCGGTGACCTGGAAGGCGCGTTCAAGATCGAACTGAAGACCGATCTTCCCGGGAATCGAAAAGACGTCGCGGAAGCTCGCAAACACTGGGCAGCTCAGTTGCAGCGGCGGATTCGCCACGAAAACGCCCGCGACATTCAGGGAGAACCTCTGGAAGGAAACGTCGAACCGATGAGCGGCCGACGCGGACTGGATATCGCGATGACGGTCTTCTCAGTCGTTGCTCTGGTTTTCCTGATTCTGCTCGGCTGGATGCTGAAAGGCGGCTCGTCGTAGCATGCGGTCCGGCGCGATTTGATAAATGCCGATCTGCGACCGACGCTCGGGTAATGGAATCTGATTGGCGAGGAAAACGGGAGGGCGAGGCTCCCGCCGAGCCGCGTGCGGCAAAGGATCACCGATTCGCCAGCGATTCGGCAGGAGCCTCGCGATCCCATATGACCCGCCCGCACCGGTTCGCCCGACTTCCGCGCCCGCACCATCCATCGACGCACGGCTGACGAAGTAACACGTCGCTGCGACGACAAAGCCGTCGCGGCAGCGCCCCGCACACGTTGCAGCACGGTCATGTTGCAGCGCCGTCAACGAAGAAAGCCCGACATCCTGTGGACGCCGGGCTTTCATTGTTTCGTCGAGTCGATTCAGGCAGATCTACTTCGCGGATGCCACCTGGCTGCCGGTTTGCGGCATGTAGCGTTCCGGATTTTCGCGGAACAGGCTGACGTTTTCTTTGGTGCTGAACATGTACAGCCGATCGGCGTGACTGACCAGATAGCGGCCTTCCATCGCCTGATGCGTCTTCACAAAGTGGACCGGATCGCATCCGCCGAAGGCGACCGCGTAGGATTCCGGATTTGCGTCAAACAGGTTCCTGCAGTCCGCGTTTGCGAACGTGTAGATGCGTCCCTTGTAAATCGACTGGAACTGATCGCTGCCCTGGACCTGGCGGCCGTTCTTCAGCGAAACGATGCACAATCCGTTCAGGCGGCCGATCGGTGACGGTGCGACATCGATTGACCGCAGCGACGCCTGAGTGACCGGCAGCAGTGTCGCCGAAGGGTCGCCGGATTCATCCGGGACCGGAGCGGTCTTTTCACCGCCGCCGTCATCCGTTCGTTCGCCTTCTTCCGATGCCGGCGGAGCTTCTTCTTCCGGAACGGCGTAGTACGGGCTGTAGTGGCAGGGAATTCCGCAGGCGGCGATGGCTTCGACAGCCTTTTCCCGCACTCGCTTGGAAGGTTCGCTCGGACAGCCCTTTTCGTCGAGTTCGTAAGCGGTCTTCGCCAGAGCTTTCAGAGTATCCGCGTCACAGCAGCTCCGGCAGTGGCACGGCAGTTCCATCAGATCCGGACCGGACTCACGCGGTCCCTTTTGTCCGTCCTTGATGTCGAAGGCAGCGTCGCACCAGTATTGTTTCAGTGACAGATTGCGGCACCCTTCCTTAACCCGGTCTGCCAGGCCGCGGGATCCGCCCTGTCCGTTGTCGCACTTCGAGCAGGTCGAGGAACCACGCTGCGAACGACCGTTGTTACACGACTGGCAGCTTTGGCACGATCCGCCTCGACCGCCGTTCTGACCGTTTTGGCTGCACGGATTGCACGAGTGCCGCGTCAGCATTTCGCACAGACCTGTCGCAGCGGCGTAGCGGACTTCTTCCCACTTGTCTTCCTGCATCGCCAGGATCAGCATTTCCTTGGCTTCAGGAAACACGGTGCAGTCGCGTTTGGCAAGATAATGAATTGCCCGGATTCTGTTGGGGATATCCACTTCCCGCGCACGAAGTTTCGATGCCAGCCCCTTGGGCGTGTCTTCGCCTTCCTTGATGAAAGGCTCATTCAGCAACGGGTCTCTGCGGCGACGCCAGGTCTTGAAGCAGTCGGCTCGCAGCGGGCTTTTCAGCCATTCACCCCATGGAGGCCCGCCTGCGTCCTGTGCCGTCACGACGGTCGTGTCGAAAACACAGACCGTCAGAAGGGCGAATGCAAATACGAAGTTGCGGTAAACTGAGATTCGGTTGCCCAGGCAGGACATCGAACAACCTCCATGAAAATGGCCGTCGTGTGATTCTCCGGTAATCCAGATTTTCGGCATCCTGCTGCACAATCGTCACTCAGTGCGTCAAAAGACGGCCGCTATACAACGAAACACTGCGCGTCGTAGTCAACACGGTGTCTGGGTTGACTTTTCCGGCGTGACGAAGGAAGTGCCGGCGAATTGCTGTCCGTGTCGTGCGCACAGAGGCGGCGCGACTGCGGTCATCGCGGCGAAACAGTCCGATCGGCAGAATCTGCGGCTGGCGGCGCGGCGGCGCAGTTGCCGGCAAATGCCCAGTAGCCCGCAATCATCGCCAGTCCGAAAGTCCACATGCCAAGGAAGGCACCGATGCCAAGGTGCATCAGGACGCCCATCGCCAGAACGATCGGTCGCAGCGGACGAACCCAGACCAGCGCCGGAAAACTGAGTTCCCAAAGGATGGTGACGTGGGCAATCACTTCAATGACCTGAGAATGGTGCGCCAGCCAGGTCAGGTCGAATGTCTGGTACTCGCGGTTCGCAATCACGTTCCAGATTGCCTCACCGGTCCACCAGGTCACACCCTGAAGTTTGGAAGCACCGGCATAAAAGTAGATCAGGCACAGATGCAACTGAATCAGTCTGATCGCCAGATTCGCCGACACCGACGGCCTGCCTCTTATTTTTGCGACACAGTTGGAATCGCCGGTGGACGGATCTGCCTGGCCTGCAGCACGACGTCTGCGCCACGAATCCAGTGACCACGAGGCTCCCGATGGCCCGATCGCCAGATACAGCACCAGGATTCCAAAAATCTGATCCAGACCGAACGCTGCAATCGGATTTCGGTTCGTGTACGACATCACAATCAACACCGTCAGCCAGGCCGTCCAGCGAGTGAACAGTCCCAGCCAGAAACAGGTCAGCACGGCGATGGACGCAACATGAACTGGAACCTGCCAGGCTTCGGGCACAAATTTCCAGAACGTAATTGCATAACCGTTGGCGCTCATTCGCCGCAGCGTTTCGATGTCGATCCAGCCGTTATTGCCGAGGAATTCGTCGAACCGCAGTCCCCACACGATGTGTGCGTAGACCAGAATCGCACCGATCCACAGCCGAATGATGCCCAGCGGAGCCGGATCCGCGGCGGAGAACCAGAATCGGTTCCAGGCAGCGTGCAGCCCGCGCCACCAGCGAGCGAGAGCCAGCATTCTTTCGCCGATCAGTTCTCGCACGTGACAGTTTCCAGGGGCTCTTCGAGATAACTTTCCGACGCTTCCAGACCTCCGCCGTCCTGAACGTATTCAACGGTCGGGATCAGATGCACGATTCGGGACAGCGTCACTTCCGAAGCCGATTTCCTTCGGCACAGACAACGGCCATAGGAGCGGATTAGTTCAGTGCGCATCTCTTCCGACACGCTGCTGAGATTCTCGCTGAGCATGAAGTAGCGGTGGTACAGCAGCCGCGGCTGTATGTCGACCGACGGAAAGCGTCCGTCGTCGGTGGTTCCGTCCGATCGCTCGGCGCTCCATGCGATCATGGAACTGGCTCCCGGATTCGGGGCGAAGTAGTGGAATCCGTGATTCAGATTCAGCCCCTGAAGATAGGGCGCGAAGAACCGCCACGTCGACTGCACCGATGTCGAAGACGGCGGTATCGACGCGGCCGCGATGACGACAGCCGAAATGTGGTAAATCAGCCATACGCTGACGACCGCCATCGCCGCCGATGACCAGCGCGGATATTCGTCCGAACTCATGATTGTCAGTTCCTGGCAGTTGCCGCCGCCTGCGGCCGCGTGTCGCAATAAGGTGCGTTTCGATCGAATGTCGTCATTGACATGCAACGCGACGAGCGGGATATCCAATTGCCGATTGTTATCGCATCTTCGTCAGGACTCAAACGGCGAAAAGCCCGGCTTTTCAAAAAAGCCGGGCTTCCGGTTGTGGCACGGGATTCTGATTGCTGAGCGGCAGGTCGCTCAGGATTCTCCTCCGTCATCACCTCCGCCGTCTGCTCCCTTGTCGGCGTCTGCATCGTTGGTGGCGGCCCCGTCGTCCGCAGCCGGAGCGGCTTTGTCGATCGTAATTTCGTCGCCGACGGAAACGTTCAGCTCAACCGTTTCACCGGCCTTCAGTGTCTGTTCCGATTCCTTGCTGAGCACGTCCGCGTCGCCGGCCACGACAATCTTTACGACGTATTTGTAGGTCTTGTCCGGTTTGGGAACCGGAATCAGGTAGCTGCGAGTCAGTCCTTCGGTCGTCATTTTCTTCTTGCCGAGATACACGACCACGGCTTCGTCGGGCACGTTCAGGATGATCCGGGCGTGTTGATCGTCGAGCGGTCGCAGCATCCCCTGGCTAAGCGGAAATCCTCCTGCCGATCCATAGGAACCACCCGCCGAACCGAATGATCCTCCAGCCGATCCGAACGAACCTCCGGCTGATCCGAAGCAACCTCCTTCACCGCCGAACGAACCTCCGGAAGAGCCGAACGAACTGCCGGTGGGCAGAAATTCTCCGCCGGCTGATCCAAACGAACCGCCCGCCGAACCGAACGATCCTCCCGCTGAACCGAATGAGCCGCCATGAGATGAAGAAAACTCAACGGGTTGCGGGCTGCAGTTGCAGTCAACCTGAGCGTTCGCCGGCGCGACACCGAGAGACAACAGGGCAACCGCGGGCAGCAGTCTTCCAATGCGAATCAACATGATTTGTGGCCTTTCAGAGCACGACGACACGACGGAGACCTCCAGGGTCCGCGAAGCCCGCGGCCGAGCCGAATGGCGCCGGTCCGGGATTCCTGGGATCGCTTCACAGACGCGTGAAACAGGACGGTTCGCATCAGTAACGCAACCGCCAATCGATTCTGCCAGAAACATTGAGGGCTCGCCGCAGAAAACTTCGCAATCGACTTCGACATTCGGCAACTTCTGTACACGCACGACCCGTGGGCAAACCCTCGCGGACGATCGGAAAGTAGCGGCCCGGTAAGTTCTGTGGCCATGCCGATGGACGGCACCGCACTTCGCCGCAGCGATCATCTGCGAATTCGGATCGCGGTGTCCGCCGCCACGCCGGCAAGGACTCCCGCCGAATAGCAGATCAAATCCGTCCAGAGGAATCCGATGCCAAGCACCAGGCCGCCGAACGTTGTGTGCCGCAGTGCGTCGATCCACGGCGCGTGATAGAGCTGACTGAATTCAATCGCGAACGCGAATCCGATCGCCGCCAGTCCGCGACGCGTTGCGGGAGCGTTCGGCATCAGAAGACTGACGCCCAGAAACACCATCAGTGCCCACAACGTGTCGCCGGCAAACTCCGCCACAAAAGCGGGAAGTTGATCACGGTACCGTCGCGAAGCAAGTCCCGCCGCGATCACCACAAACATGCAGCCGCCGTAGGTCAGACGCAATCGCGATAAGCGCATCTCATAGCTCATCCGGATTCAAAATGAAGGCGGTTAGTCTCGTGCAGCGTGTTTTGGGCCGACTGCGGGAACCGACCGCCATAGGTGCAGCTCACGCCAGTCGGAGTCTGTGCGCTCAACGCGCTTCCTGGCGATTGGCGGCACTTGCGCCGACGGATTGACACGCATCCGCTGCACTGTCATCAATCGTCCCGGGAAGTTGAAGCCGCCAGGCCATAATGTCAGAGTCCCGGTACCGTTTTCGGATGCAACCGCATGAAAAGAATCGTCTGCCTCTTGCTGTTTGTGCAATGTGTAATGCCACCGATCGATGCAGCACAAGACCCGCGAGATACGCGCGCGCCTTCGGCGGATCGACAGGATGTCTTGAAGCGGTTTGTCGATGAGTGCGTCACGATTACTCCCGGCACGGCTCCGTTTCCGCCGTTGAATTCGGGTGACGGCACCGGCGCAGCACAGCCGTTTCGAATCGCGAAATATGAAACGACTCAGGAACTGTATCAGGCCGTGACCGGTGCGAATCCCAGTCGCTGGAAGGGACCTCGCAATTCGGTGGAGACCGTCAGTTGGCTGGAGGCCACCGCATTTTGCCGGCAACTGACTGCGCTGCTGCACGCCGCCGATCTGATTTCGAAGGACGAAAGCGTCCGACTGCCGACGTCAGCCGAATGGGAATACTGTTGCCGGGCAGGGACCGACACGCAGTATTCCTTCGGTGACGCTGCGATCGACAGCGGGACATCGGTGATCGATCAGTTTGCGTGGCATACCGGCAATGCCGCCGGCAACGATCCCGCCGTGGGAGTTCTGCGGCCGAACGCGTGGGATCTGTATGACGTTCATGGGTACCTCTGGGAATACACGTCGGATCAGTGGCAGCCAGATGCGGTTTCCTCGGATGCTGATGCAATTCCGATACGCACGATGCACGGCGGATCGTGGCGGGACCATCACCTGCTGCTGAGCTCGTCTTCAAAACTGCCGGTACCTGAATACGCATCCGGAGACGCGATCGGGTTTCGCTGTGTGATCGCCAAAAAGCCCCTTGAAAAGGAAACTCGCAGGCGCTAGCGAAGCGGATTGCGTTTGGATATGCTTTTTTCACGGACAAACATGATGAATCGATCGGTGTTACCGGGTGACCGACGTCAGGACGCGGCGACCCGCGAACTCTGATCAGGACGACGCGACAATGACAACCGATGAACAGCGTCCCCAGGACGCGCAGCAGACGTCGACGACCACCACCGATGATTCCGTCGATACGCAGCCGAATCCCGAACAGACGTTTGTGCTGTCGACGAATGACTCCGGCGTGAAGGAGTCTCTTCCGCCGGAAGTCAACGCGGAAGTGCCGGTTGCCGATTCCGACGCGTCTGGTCGTGAAGGCGAAGCGGGCAGTACATCGGTCGTTGGCGAAATGCCGGTATCATCGCAGCCGGAGACCGGGATCGTGTCCGAAGTCTCGAACACCGCACCAGTTTCGCAGCCGGCCGACGTCCAGCAATCGTTATCAGCGTCGCCGGTGGTGCCCGCGGAGACACCGGTCGACTCGGTTCCATCAGCCGATGTTGTCGATGCCGCGCTGCAGACATCGGTCGAAACCGGAGGACTTCAGGACACAGCGCGATCCGCCGACCGTCTTCGCGAAAAGCTGGGTGTGCGCAGCGACGAGAAGGCGCGGGGCAGCGAAGATGTGAAGTCGCAGCGCCCGGAGACGCCGACTTACGAAGGGCCGATCGACATTCCGGCAGCCGACGAACTCGACGCTTCGATCGAAGAGCAAATCAACGCGGCCATGACGGGCGAACCGGCTGAAGCACCGGCGGCAGTTCCTTTAGAACCGGTGGCGGCTGCCGACGGTGGCGAACAGCAGTCCGGTGGTCCCGCCGTGACGGACGATGAGGTGCAGATCGGCTCGAAGGTCAGGGGTGTCGTCCAGCAGATTCATCATGACGACGTGTTTCTTGACGCGGGACTGCGCAGCAGTCTGCTTGTTTCGCTGAAGCAGTTTCCCGATGGAAAGCCGCCGGCCGCAGGCGACCAACTGGAAGTCGTTATCGATTCGATTGACGGCGACGGTTTGCTGCGGGCTCGGCTGCCTCGCGCGAAGCACAAGGCAAGCGGCGACTGGAGTGCTCTGGCGACCGGTCAGGTTGTTGACTGCATTGTGACGGGCACCAACAAGGGCGGACTTCAGGTCACGGTCAGTAACCTGAAGGGCTTTCTTCCGGCCAGTCAGGTCGATCTGGGCTACGTCAGCAACCTGGAAAGTTTTGTCGGCCAGAAGCTGACCGTGCAGGTCACGGAAGTGAATCCCCGCAAGCGAAATCTTGTCGTCAGCCGCAGAGTCCTGCTGCAGGCGGAACGCGAAGAAGCCGAAGGCGAACTCTGGAAGACCCTGGAAGTCGGCCAGGAAATGGAAGGCACCGTCAAGACAATCAAGAACTACGGAGCATTCGTCAGTCTTGGAGCGATCGACGGATTTCTGCACATCGGCGAAATGTCATGGTCGCGGATCAATCATCCCAACGATGTCCTGAGGGAAGGCCAGGAGATTCAGGTCAAGATTCTGAAACTGGATGAAGAGAAGAAGCGCATCAGCCTTGGCATGAAGCAACTCGTGCAGAATCCCTGGCAAAGCGCTTCGGAGAAATACGCTTCCGAAAGAATCGTTTCGGGCCGCATTAGCCGGATCGCCGATTTCGGAGCATTTGTGGAGCTGGAACCGGGCATTGAAGGCATGGTGCACATCAGCGAACTCGCATGGCGGCGCGTCGGCAGCGTCAAGGAAGTGCTGTCAGAAGGTGAGACGCATGACTTCAAGGTCATCGAAGTCGATCCGAAACGCAAACGCGTGTCGTTGTCACTGAAGGCTCTCGAACAGCGGCCGGAATCTGAAAAGCCGGACCGGGAGTCTGCTCCGGAAGAAAGTGCCCCGCCACGGCGCAAGCCCAGCTCCGATCTGCGCGGCGGGACCGGTATCCAGGGCCAGGGCAGCGGCCTCTTTGGGAATCCGTCGGACTTTTCCTGAAGTTCAATTCCGTGGATGTGCTGACGTTATCCGACTTCGAATTGCTGGAGGAACTGCACGCCACGGAGCAGTTCACCGTGTTTCACGCTACGCAGCCAGGCTCCGGACGAGACGTGCGCGTAACGGTCTTTGACCGCGGTCTGTCAGATATCCCGCAGTTCCGCGCTGCGTTTCGCAAGGATTGCGGCCGGCTGGAGCATCTGCACCACGACACGGTCCTTCAGTACCTCGGCCACGGTGAAGCGGACGGCGCGCTGTTTTACTTCAGCGAGTATCCCGGCGGCCTGACACTGACACAGCGGCTGGAGCGAGGACAGCAGTTTTCCTGGGACGAAATTGCCGATCTGGGATGGCAGATCGCCTCAGCTTTGCAATTTGCACACAATCTTGGCATCAGTCATTCCGGCCTGACGACAGACTCCGTGCTGGTCAGTGATGTGGTGCGGGTCAAAGTCGCCGACTTTGGCGTTTCCCGATGGATCGACAGTGCGGACGACAGACTCGAAAAGCATACCGAAGCGGACTGGCTGAACTCGCAGGCTGCGGACTTAACAGCTTTCGGCGAAATCCTGGAAGCTCTGTCCGGCGCACGCGATTCTAGTCCGGACGACTCGGTGGATGACGACTGTTCAGGAGCGACAGTACAATCGGAAATCCATCGCCTCGCGAATGATCTGAAATCGCCCGGCGGTTCGCGGTTCCCGGCGACTGCCCGTGAAGTGCAGGGCCGACTGGGCAATCTGCTGCTGAGTGTCGCGGGCGAATCCATAAGAATTGTCGACCACCGTGCCGGCCAGTCGTACGGAAAGCGGTCGATTGTCGATGAACTGTTCGATGACGCCGAGACGCTGGATATTGCGCCACCACGTTCCGGCGCGCCGCAGCCTGGTGCCTCAGGCGGAAAGGAATCACCCGGCTCCTCGGTCGCAGTGGTCATCGCGGCAATTGTCATCGCGACAATTGTCATCACAATCATTCTGTTGACGCGGCAATAGAGGACTCCCCGAACGGATGACCAGTCAGCCATTTTTCCAAAGTGCCGCATTAACACGCGGGTGCCGTGGCACACGGAGATTCGGGCCGCAACGAAGGCGCTGGTGCCGGACGTTTCGACGTCACCGCGAAACGTTCCGCACATCTTCTGTGATCCCGCTGTGTTTCCTCAGCCCCCGATTGACACAATCGACCGGGGCACAATAATCGTTCGCCTGAACCCCGCCGCAGACTTATGACCGGTGCGCCGCGTCTGGAGCAACAACTTGTCACGTCAGAAGACCAAGTCGAAGAAAAAGAAGAAGCACATTCCGCTGTATCTGGATGAAGCGGAACGTGACGGACTTCGCAACGCGGCCAGGTTCAATGCTCAATTGATGGACTTTGTTCGAAGTCACGTGGGCGAGGGTGTCACGACAGAGGAACTTGATCGGCTGGTGCTCGAATACACGCTTGATCACGGCCACACACCAGCGTGCCTGGGGTATCACGGGTACCCCAAAACCATCTGCACAAGTATCAACGAAATCGTCTGTCACGGGATTCCCAACGACAATCCGCTGGAATGCGGTGACATCGTGAACGTCGACCTCACGACGATCGTCGACGGCTGGTTTGGTGATCAGTCGGAAACGTTCATGATCGGCGACGTGACGCCCGCGGCGATGAGGCTTGTGCAGACAACCTTCGACGCAATGTGGCACGGCATCCGTTCGCTGCGGCCCGACTGCACAGTGACACAAATCGGGCGGGCCATTCAGTCATATGCCCAGCAGCGGGGATACTCGGTTGTGCGGGAGTACCAGGGACACGGAATTGGCCGGGATTTTCACCAGGACCCCGGCATTCCGCATTTCCCGGCTCTGACGTCGAATCGCGACGTGCTGCGTCCGGGCACGTGTTTCACGATTGAACCCATGCTGAATATCGGCGGCTGGAAGACAAGGCTCGACAAACGCGACGGCTGGACGGTTCGAACAATGGACGGTTCGCTGTCGGCTCAGTTCGAACACACGATCCTGATGACGGAGACAGGTCCGGAAGTTCTGACACTGACGGAAAACGGACCGCAGGAAGGCCACGTCTTCGGGCTCGTTGAAACTCGCGTTCTGGATTGACCGGCCGTTCCGCGAATCCACACGCGCACGATTGGCCAGTCGCGATGCCTTCGCGGACGCGCTGGCGAACAGTCAGAACGGCCAGATGATCGGCAGCAGCACGATGCAGATTGCCATCAGCAACAGGTCCAGCGGAATGCCGAACCGCAAGTAGTCGGAGAACCGATATCCTCCCGGACCATACACCATCAGGCTGGTCTGGTATCCGATCGGTGTGGCGAATCCCGCGGAAGCTCCCATCATCACGGCCATGGCAAAGGGCATGACGCTGACTCCCAGAGACTCCGCGGACGCCAGTGCGATGGGAAACACCAGCACCGCCGCGGCGTTATTGGTGATCAGTTCGGTAAACAGGACCGTCGTAATGTAAACCGCAGCGAGAACTCTGATCGGACTGCCGGCGGCAAGCGAAATAATGTTCGCCGCGATGGTGCCCGCGGCGCCGCTTTGATCGAGCGCCTTCCCCAGTCCCAGAGACGCGCCGATCACCAGCAGCACGGACCAGTCGACGCTGCGACGTCCTTCACTTGCCGTACAGCAGCCGGTCGCGACCATCATTCCGGCGGCCAGCAGTGCGGCGGTCATCATTTCCAGCACCTGAAACGATGCGGCGATGACAAGCCCCAGGGAAATCGCGATTGCTGCAGGAGCCAGGTTGTGACGAACGGGAGCCGAATCGTCGATACCGCTGACAAGAAAGAAGTCCGGAGAATCGCGGAGCTCGGCGACGAATGACGGTCGCGCTTCCAGCAGCAGCGTGTCTCCCGGTTGCAGCACGATGTCGCCGATTCTGCCCGGAATCCGGCGACCGCTGCGGGCGACGGCGATCACAGCCGCATCGTAGACCGATCGAAAGTGACCGTCGCGAATGCTGCTTCCCAGCAGCGGGCACCGATCCGACACCACGACTTCAATCATGGAACGAGCCGTCTGGCGGGTTGTCATCTGAAACACGGGGTCGGCGGCCGGCACCAGTCCGCGAATCTTCCGCAGGTCCACCATCGATTCGACGCCGCCGACAAAGACCAGGCGGTCCAGAGCTCGCAGACGTTCTTCCGGGCCAACCGCCGCCAACACGTCGCCGTTGCGGTCGATTTCCACCAGAAACAGGCCGGGAAGATGACGCAACCCCGCCTGCTCAATCGTCCGGCCTGCCAGCGGACTTCCTTCCGGAACGGACATCTCTACGGAATACTCGCGCGGATCATCGGAGCGACTGATCGCGGGACTGCGATCCGGCAGCAGCCAGCGCTGAGTCAGCATAATGAACGCCAGTCCGGCAAGGCAGCAGGGAACACCGATCCACGCGGGATCGAACAGACCAAGTTCAGGAAGGTCCGTTTCGGAGGAAATAAGACCGCTGACGACAACGTTGGTGCTGGTGCCGATCAGCGTGCAAAGCCCTCCCAGGGTCGCCGCGGAACTCAGCGGCATGTACAGCTTGGACGGACTGATGCCGGTCCGCCTGCACAGATCGCTAACGAACGGCATGAACATGGCGACGACGGGCGTGTTGTTCAGAAACGCGCTCAGGCCCGCGACGGGAAGGATCAGCTTTGCCTGTGCCGCCGGAATGCCGGATGTTCCGCCACCCAGCATGGGTTTCGTGAGTCGCGTCATGGCACCGGTCTGCACCAGTCCCGTGACCACGACAAACAGCGCACCGACAGTGATGACCGCCGGATTGGAAAACCCCTGGACCGCTTCAGCAGTGCCGGGCAGGTGTTTCGTTCCGGTCAGTTCGCTGACGATCAGCAGGAGAACCAGTGCCGCCAGGACCAGCAGATCGGGAGGTCCCCAGTTGCGGGCCAGCGAGATCAGCAGGACAACAATTGTCGTGATGGCAAGCCACGCTTCCCAGGTCATGAATTTCGACTCCTGGCCATCGACTGTTTGGTGTCGGGCATGGGAATTATTTGCTGCTCCGGAGATCGATCGACCTGCGTCGCACTGTTCGGCCGACGCTGACGAAGCGTGCGGATTGCGCCCACAAGCAAAGTGATGACCGTCAGCGGAACCGCGAACCCGGTCATCATCAACTGAAACGTCGGCAATGCCTGGCTGCCGGTCGCCATCAACACCAGCGCCGTCGTGTAGGCGACGCCGCAGGCGAGGAACAGCAGTCCTTCCCATCGCGCGATCAGATGCCCGGTAAAGAACACGGGCAGACAGGCGGCGGCTACGGCAACCATCACCGGAAGATCAAACTGAATCGCCTGCGGTGCGACAGCAACACCATCCGGGGAAATCAGCGCCGCAAGCCCCAGAACGCCCAGCAGGTTGAACAGATTACTGCCCACGACGTTACCGACGGCGATGTCGCGTTCTCCGCGGGCAGCCGCCACGATTGACGTAGCCAGCTCGGGCAGTGACGTACCGGCGGCGACAATCGTCAGGCCGATGATCAATTCACTGACGCCCGCCCTGCGTGCCAGAACTGTGGCGGCATCAACCAGTCGATCGGCACCGATCACCAGCAGCGCCAGGCCGGCGGCAATCAGGGCCAGTTGCCACAGAAAATGGCCGGCTGTCGATCGACGAACCTCCGGGGATCCGGATCCTGCGTCGGCCGCGCCGTCAGTCTCGAAGGCGTGGTCGTACTCCAGTCGAATCGCGGGCAATTCTCTGCGCGCGGAAACGACACACCATGCCGTGTACGACAGCAGACCCGCGAACAGCAGCCCGCCTTCCAGACGGCTGATTGACTGATCAAGTCCAAAAAGCAGAACCAGCACCGAGACGCCGATCATCAGCGGTACGTCGAAACGAACCAGTTTCTGATCGACAACCAGCGGGACGACGATCGCGGAAATCCCGAGAATGAACAGCACGTTGAAAATGTTGCTGCCGACGACGTTGCCCAGTGAAATGTCGGCTCGCCCTGACAGCGATGCTTTAACGGAAACCGCCATCTCCGGCGCGCTGGTGCCGAAGGCGACTACGGTCAGACCGATGATCAGTGACGAAATGCCGAACGACGCCGCAAGTCGCGACGCACCGCGAACCAGCAGCTCCGCGCCGGCAACCAGCGCGATCAGCCCGACGACCAGCCAGATGAATTCCATTGCGCTGTTTCCCTCCGGTTTCCACAGATGCCACGTGCCGGAACTGACCCGTCGTCAATTCCAATTGCGCTGGAACACACCAGCGACGCCATCGTCGACTGTCGCGCTACAGCGCCTGCGAATTCAGGTTGGGCGCAGAGGCCGTGCTGGAATTCGCGCTATACGCCGTTGGTGGTACGGCGGGCGGCTCGGTGAATTCGCCGACAGGGGCTTCGATTGCGACCCGTTTTTCGGGAGCCACTCCGAACTTCCAGTTCAGCCAGCTCCACCAGGACAGGCTCTTTTCCCAGCGACGAATCGCCGTCCGCAGTCGGACAACTGACGGGTGTTCCTTCTCCGCGATCTCGCCGAGAGCCCCGCAGCCTCCGTCGGTCAGTCCGGCCAGCAGCAGCGATGTCGCGAAGTTCACGCGGTAGACGACGGGAAGTTCCGGTCGCATCCAGGTGGAACCCGCGTGCAGAATGAAGGACCGATACGTGCGGACGGCGTCGTCGTACTGTTCCAGTCGCATCAGGCAGACTCCGCGGGCATTTCGGACCTTGTCCGTGGGCATGCTGGCGGACAACAGCAGGGACAGCGCATCGCGGAGTTTGCCGGTATCCGCCAGCCTCGCAGCCTTGTCTACAAGAGCACTAACACGGTCATCGCCGTGGGAGAAATCACTGTGATGGTTTTTCATGGGAGACTCCATTTGAAAAAGTCACCGATTGGAATTGTCGCGGTGACCGGAACGCGTGAGACGTAAGGCGATGGGCTGATGGTGCGGATCGGAACTGCCAATGTTCCGGCAGTCACCTGCGGATGACTCGTCCTGCGACCTGGATGCCTTCAGACGGCAACGTCGCGCTAAGAGGCCATCAAAGCCCTCGTACGAAAGATGAAAAACAGGAACTGCACGGCGACGCTGCTGGTCGCCGGTTCCGCTTTCATAGTCTCAGCATCATGCGCAGAGTCAGCAGCGTCGGACTGCCGGCGATCGGAAGCGCGTGCGGTCCATACGCCTGAAGATTGGGACGTCGGAGCGCTTTGCCGCTGCGAACCGGTGCAATGCCGGCCGTCACCAGCGTACACCAGCCTGACGGGCTGAGCGTGCGGATTCGCGGCGCCTGATGAGCCGGCAGCGTGACCCGATTCGCTTGCTCAACAGCCGAAACGGGTATCGCTGGCGAATTCGCCGTGCTGTCGTCCGTGATTCCCCTGGCCGCCCGGGTAACCGGATCGCTGCTTGAAAGGGCTTTCGCGTCAGTCGCCTGGAAGAAGGCTGTCCCGCAGAGCCCGATAAAGATTCCGGCACCAAGAATGAAAAGTGCCGCGGTGAATCGGCGACGGGCGAACGATCGCGGTCGGCTGCAGCAGGCAGCAACATTCCGCAACGGTGGGGTTCTTGACGGCAGGCCAATGCAAGTGGTCAATTGAGCGTACCAGCGGACCGCCTGAGAAATCGCTGAACGAGCCAAAGAACGGACGACGACCGCTCGGCGACATCTGAACGAGTCCTGTTCAATTTTCGGCGTCACCGAAGCAGCGGCAAGGATCGCACATTCGGATTCCCGGCGCCGGGAAACCTGCCCCTCCGTTGCGACCTGCCTTTGACCTTTTCCTTGGCATCTTTTTCCTTGGTATCTTTGGCTCCGCAGTTCTTTGTACAGTGATTCAGAGCCGGTCTGGCTCCACCAGGGTCCGATTGGATCGGTCGTAGGTCGCGCTGGCCGAGAGAATCTCCCCTTCCGTGTAAGGGTTTCCGCCCACTCCCAAATTTCAAGGTAGTTTTTGGTTCCAGGCCATCGATTTCGTCCCGCGCGGTCGATGACGAGAGGACACGGCGAATCCATTTCGAATTCCGTCTTCCGCAGTCATTGTCATGATCGAGACTGTTCAGGAAATCCCAGCAGAATCTGAAGACCGTTCGCTGTCCGCGACGCTCGCGTCGGCATCGGCCGAGTCTCTGAATCGGAGCCGTTGGCGGGCGGAGGGCGTTCGGAGCCGCGAGATGCGGCAGATCGAAGACATCCTGCAAAGCACGTCGCGAAACGTTCTGGACGTCCATCAGCAGCGACTGGCCAAATCCAACAAGCGCAGCGAAGCGCTGCGGGCAACCGTGCGAGCGCTGGTGACGACGCTGGAAGGAAAGGACCTGTATACGTGGGGCCACAGCAACCGTGTCGCTGAACTTTCCCGATTGACGGCGATGCGGCTGGGGCTGGACGTCGACTGCTGCGAACGGATCTACACCGCCGGGCTTCTGCACGACGTCGGCAAGCTCGGAATTCCGGATACGGTCCTGAACAAGGCCGCTCAGCTAAGCAGTGCCGAATACAACCTGATCCGGCTGCACCCGGTGATCGGATTCGAAATCGTCCAGCGCGTCAGCAGCCTTGCCGACGTGGCTCCCGCCGTCCTGTATCACCATGAAGCGTTCGACGGCGCGGGTTATCCGGACGGTCTGGTCGGTGATGAGATTCCGCTGGACGCCAGAATTCTGGGCGTTGCCGACGCCTTCGATGCGATGACCAGCGCTCGTTCCTACCGCAACAAAATGTCCCCGCGCCGCGCGGAAGCGATTCTGCTTGACGGATGCGGCCGTCAGTGGGACGCGGAATGCGTCAGAGCCTTCCTGTCGGCGACCGACGGGGCACGGCTGACAATTCAACAACCGTCTATGACCAGCGTACGTCTGCGTTGATCTGAATTGCCGCAATTGGCAGCGCCCAAAATTCGCTAAGGCGTGCGGCAGATGAGAATCTACCCGCCAGCCGCAGGGCGCTATCCCGGGTTCTCAGCGAACACAACCGCGGCGAGCGCCGTGCGGCTTGCGGGCAGGTAACAGCTCATCGGCCGCTCGCCTAAAGACCGGCCTGTTCGGGCCAGTACCGCTGTTCGAGATCCTTGAGTCTTTCGTATGCGGGATGCACTGAGCCGTCGGGACGCTGCAGCAGCGAACTGGTGGCATGATCCTGCGACGCTGCGTCCCAGTCGAAACAGTAGACTCCAGTGACTCGCTCTTTCGACAGGCACATCAGCAGGACGTTTTCCAGCCACTGAGCCTGCTGCACTTCGAACTGCGGTTCGCTGACCGAAGAACCGTCTGAATCAACAAGTTCGGGCAGAGCAACCATCACGTTCAGCGGGACCTGCAACATCGACCAGTGGTCCAGTAGCTGCGAGAACGACAGCAGATCTCGTGGCAGACTGGCCAGATCGTCCTGTCCGCAGCGAATTTCCAGGCTGACTTCGTCGATGGACACACCGCTTCGCCGCAGCGTGTCAACGAACTGAATCGGGGGCAGTCGATTCTGTGTCGTGCTGATGTACTCACCCCACGGCTGCACGACGCGCAGGCTGATTTGTATCTGCTCGTCGACCTGTCGTGCGGCACCGATCGCCTGCAGGGCCAGATTCAGACGCTGTTCCTCGGTCAGTCCGCAGGCGCCGCCGCGGTTTGCACCGCAGATGACTTCCCAGTGCCGAATGCGGCCGACATAGTGGCCAACAACCGTTTCAACGAAATCGGCTGTGAAGCTCTGCATGTTGACGGGGTCGCCGTGCCAGCATTGCATCCAGTTGGGAAACCGGTTGCGAGACAGATCCACCAGCGGTCCCCCCATCAGGAACAGGCGGTTCGTGGTGGCCCAGTCAACCAGCGCGTCCGTCTGAGTCCACTGATAGTCGCCGTCGGACGGTTCCATTCGGCTCCAGTCAGTATTGACCAGGACGGCGTTGAATGCGTCCATGTACAGCTCCGGCCTTGCCGGAATCTCCGACAGCCGGCAACCCAAAAACACCGGAAACTGAGTCGATCGCTGCCGTCGAAACGCCAGCCGCTGCCGGGTGTAAAGTTCACAAAGCTGATCGGTGGCGTGGTGGGCCAGGCGGAGTGCTCGAATCGCGGAATCCAGCGATCCGGGAGCCACAACGGCGTTGCGAAACGTGCGATGGGCCATGTCGCGAGTTGTGTCCACTTCCGGAGAAGATCGCAGCCCGGCTCCCGTCCACAGTCCATAGTGATTTCGCAGGCGAGAAAGCTCGCCGCGGGCCAGTTCGACTTCCAGTTGGTACGGAACCGGCGTTTCCCGCAGGCAGGTGGTCTGCGCCACGAACTGTTCGGTTGGGCTGACCTGACACAGAATTCTCAGGCGGCTGCTTTCCATCTGAGCACGATCGCAGGTGAGCAATCCGCCTTTGAGCGTCGTTGACGACGGGATCACTCGCCCGTCAAACGTGACGAAGTCGGCGCGTGCGATACCTGTTTCTGAAAGCAGTCCCGGATGTTCGGTGTGAAACTGAATCGTTCCCATTCGGTCGCCTGAAACGAGATCTGTGCGGTCGAAGGCCGTGACGACCGCTGCTCAATTGTGGTGTTCCGGATGTCGCTCGACTGGCAACGCGGATTATGGGCAGGTGGCAGTGTATCGCCGCCGGGGATCGTTGTTCAACGAATGCCACCGGGTTATGCTGCCCGCCCGCGATACCGGCCTGCGATCCGTCAGCGCTTTCGGCCTGGTGACGAACTCCGAATGACAGGAATTTCAAATTTCCCCGCCTGACTTGTCCCGCTGCCTGCCTGAGTTGCCAGATGAACACGCCTGTCCTGAGTACTCAGATTCCGGGTATTGCCGTTCGCCACGGAAAAGTTCGCGATGTCTATGACTTTGGCGACCGGCTGCTGTTTGTCGCGACGGATCGCATCAGCGCATTCGACTGGATTCTGCCGACCGGAATTCCTCGCAAGGGCGAAGTGCTGACGCGGCTCAGCCGGTTCTGGTTTGACCGACTTGATGTTGAGCATCATTTTCTGTCAGACAGCCTGTCTGACGTTCCGTTGCCTGAATCGGCCGATCTCAACCAGCTCCGAAATCGCAGCATGGTTGTGAAGAAGACCGACGTTGTGCCCGTGGAATGCGTGGTTCGCGGCTACCTGTCCGGTTCCGGCTGGAAGGAATACCGAACCACCGGAACGGTCTGCGGAATTCGACTTCCGGACGGGCTGCAGGAAGGCAGCCGACTTGAAGAACCGGTCTTCACACCGGCAACGAAGGCGGAATCCGGTCACGATCAGAACATTTCGTTCACGGAAATGGCCAGCGCCGTCGGTCAGCAGACTGCCGAAAGGCTGCGCGAACTCAGCCTTCACGTTTACGCAGAAGCCGCCGTATTCGCCGCAGAACGCGGGATTATTCTGGCGGACACGAAGTTCGAGTTCGGACGCCTCGACGGCCGGTTGATCCTCATCGACGAAGTCCTGACTCCCGACAGTTCTCGCTTTTGGCCCGAATCTTCGTGGAAGCCGGGTTCTGCGCAACCTTCCTTCGATAAGCAGTTCGTGCGCGACTGGCTGGAAAAATCCGGGTGGGACAAGAATAGTCCTCCCCCCGAATTGCCCTCTGATGTCGTACAAAAGACATCGGAAAAGTATATTGAAGCGTTCGAACGGCTCACGGAACGCCGGTTTTGATTGTCAAATGTTGATCCTGGCAGCCTGTGGAAAAAAGTGTCTGAAACTCTCCGGCGGCTGAACTTCGACCTGTTTCCCCGCCGCCCGCAGAGTTCAAAACACCTGTTTCCACGCACCTTTTCCACGGGCTGCGGGGACACGTCAGCGCCGTCGGTCCGGGTGTGTTGCTGTTGTATCACTGGGACGGCGCTGCTGGCACGTTTCCCGTGGTGCCGAAAGCGCAGTCCCTGTGGTCAAACAAGCCGGCGGCAGTCAATTTGACCGGGACGCGGGACGGCGGCAGAAAGTTGGCGGAATGCCATTGCCTGAGAAATCCGTCGGTGTCACATTGAATCGCTGGCCGGGAGACGTCCCGGAATTGTTACGATAGCTGCGGTTGTTGATGCCCCGTTTCGACGCAACCTGGTGCCGGGAGTTAAATTGTCTCATGCAGTTCCGCTTTCAGCGTCAGCGGCGGCTTGTGTCGGTCAAAGCAGCGACTGCAGGTGACCGCGCCAGCATCCGGTCTCCCAGTGCCGGACGGTGTTTCCACCCGTTCCCCGTGGATCTATTGGTGAGTCCCCAACGTGGCAGATAACTCGAAGCAACAGAAGCCGGGCAGCCAGAAAGTCAGGCAGGTCGGCGATTTTTCGCTGGTGCGAAAGCTTGGCAAAGGCGGCATGGGAGAAGTCTGGCTGGCTCGGCAGGTCAGTCTGGACCGGCTTGTCGCGTTAAAGACACTTTCGAAGGAACTGGCGAAAAAGCCGGATTTCGTGCAGCGGTTTCTTCGCGAAGCACGGTCGATGGCGAAACTGGACCATGTCAACGTCGTCAAAGTGTATGCTGTCGATTCATTCAAGGGACTTCACTTCGCGGCGATCGAATACATCGACGGCGCCAGTGTTCAGGACTGGCTGAACAAGCTGGAAAAGCTGCCGGTCGCCGACGCGGTGCACATCGCAATCGTCACCGCCGAAGCGCTGCAGCACGCGCATGATCTGACGATGGTGCATCGGGATATCAAGCCCGACAACATTCTTCTGACCAGCAAGGGTGTGGTCAAAGTGGCTGACTTCGGACTGGCGAAAGTCCTTGACGAAGACGTCTCGATGACGCAAAGCGGTACCGGACTGGGAACCCCGCTGTACATGGCTCCGGAACAGGCCCGAAGCGCCAAAACGGTCGATCACCGCAGCGATATCTACGCTCTGGGTGCCACCCTGTACCACCTGCTCACAGGGAAGCTGCCGTACGGTGGCGGCACAACTCTGGAACTGATCATTGCCAAGGAAACCGGCAAGTATACTCCTGCTAAACAACTGCGACCGGAAATCCCCGAGAAGCTGGATCTGATCATCGACAAGATGATGATGAAGGAACCGGCCCACCGTTACAAAAGCTGCGCGGAAGTCAGCCGCGACCTGCTCGCTCTGGGAATTCACTCCCCCGCCCTGACCTTCATCGACGGCGCCGTGCCGAATTCCGTGGGGATGAGCGGCACTCCGACCACCAGCAGTCTGGCGGCGACCGCCATCGGAAACGATACTCAGGACTATCGCGGCAGACGAATTGTCGATAAATCCAAATCGGCGGCCGGAAAAAAAACATCGCGCACGTGGTACGTGCAGTACGACGACGACAAGAAGCACACCGTCGTGGATAAGCTGTCTACCGGTCGTGTCCTGAAGATGATCAACGCCGGTCGGCTGACTCCGAAAGCCCGCTGCAAAGTTTCCGCGGACGGAACGTACCAGCCACTGGCGGCCTTCCCGGAATTCAGGAGTGCCATCGAGGACCAACTGGCCCATCGTTCTGAGCGAGTCCGGAAGGAGGACATGCAGACGCTTTACATTCAGGCCGATCGCGATGAAAAGAAACGCCTGCGATGGCGCTGGATTCGCAATAAGGCCCGCGGCACAGTCGGAGCGATCACGCTGTTGATCTGGCTGGCGTGCATCTCCGCGGGTCTCGTGGCGCTGTTCTTCATCGGTCGCTGGGGATTCAACAAACTCGGTGAAACGGTTTCCGAACTGACCGAAACCGAAGCGAAGGACGCGTCACCCAAGGCCACTCTGGATGCCGACAAGTGAGCCCCGCAGCTTTACTTCGAATGCCGCAGGCTCACTGCAGAACATCGGCAAGCAGCGACACGCTGACAACCTGATGCAGCGGGACCAGGACACGTTTGCGGTTCGCCCTGATGCCGTGAACTTTTGAATCGAGCACGTAAAGTTCGCGAGTCGTCTTGGAATCCCGAAGGTCGTGGACATCGGCGTTCGTCAGGATCAGTGTCTTGTCACGCACTTCGCTGAGCGTGCCGACGAAGACGAACAGAGATTCCACGTCAATGACGACCGTGTTGCCAACCAGTTCCTGCATCCACAGATTCTCCCCGGACAGCGAATCGCCGCCTGAATTTTCCCGCCGGACTTTCATTTTCCCGGCATTCTCGGGTGAACGCCACTCAGTCCCCGCGATATCGTCCGTGCTGTTTTCGGCTCCGTGTCACTATAACACTACCCCCTTCTCTGATGCCGCTTCCGTTTCGCAAAAACATCCAGCAGATGGCTGGCTACGTTTCCGGTGAACAGCCGCAGACGTCCGGCTGGATCAAGCTGAACACGAACGAAAATCCCTACCCGCCGTCTCCCAGGGTTGTTGAAGCCATTCAACAGGCGGCGTGTGGACGGCTGAACGTCTATCCTGATGCGACCGCTCGAAGTTTTCGGGAAGCCGCGGCGGAGCTCTTCGGCGTCGAACCGGACGGGATCCTGCCCGCCAACGGCAGTGATGAAAACCTGACCATCATTGTCCGATCGTTCTGCGACGAAGATGAGCAGATCGTCTATCCCTACCCCAGCTACGTTCTGTACGAATCGCTTGCTCAAATTCAGCGATGCCGGATTACGCGGCTGAAGCTGAACACGTCCTTTGAATGGACGCCAGCCGACGCAGACAACGTTCGTCAGTCGGCGAAGCTGACGTTTGTTCCCAATCCGAATTCGCCGACCGGAAATCTGTGGTCCGCGGATCAGCTCTGCCGGATCCTTCCGGACCGGGGCCTGCTGGTGCTGGACGAAGCGTACGCGGATTTTGCAGAAACAGTGCCGAATCGCCGGTTGCTGTTCGACGGTCGGTTTCGGCAGCGGCTGGTGGTCACGCGAACGCTAAGCAAGTCGTACAGCCTGGCGGGAATTCGATTCGGCTTTGCCATCGCCGACCCGGAACTCATTGCCGGGATGAGAAAAGTCAAGGACAGCTACAACTGCGACGCCGTTGCGATTGCCGCCGCGACGGCGGCGATCAAAGATCAGGACTGGATGCTTCAGAACCGCTCAAAGATCCTTGCCACGCGTCGCCGACTGGCGGCCGAACTGCCTCAGTTCGGGTTCACGGTGTTTCCCAGCGAGGCAAACTTTTTGTGGACGCATCACGAATCCCGGCAACATCGGGAAATCTATGAACAACTGAAGCAGCACCGCATCCTGGTGCGATTCATGCAGTTCCCGGATGCCGGCCCGAATCAGGAAACTGTCGACGGACTGCGAATCACGGTCGGCACCGACGATGAAGTTGACCGGCTGCTGGAAGCGCTGCGGGACGTGACAGCCGCTGTGGCCAGCGACGGAACTTTCGCCGTGTGATGTTCGGCGCTCGATTTTGGTCGCTGTCTATTCGCCGGCGGCCGGCAGCATCCAGTGAGCGTCAAAGTTCGCCGCCCAGACAATTTCTTCGTCAAACGTACCGTCATCGCGTGGCGTGAATTTCTGCACGGCGATGTCGCCCAGCCGCGGAAACAGCCACGCATTCGATGATCGAAAGTCCTTTTCGTGAAAGGTGTGGCCCGAATTGATCACCACGTACTTTCGCGGGTTCAGAGGATTCGGAAAGATCAGGCTCAGTCCGTGAGTTGCCGTGTCGAACGTTCGGCCACCGATCGTGATCGTTTCTTCCTGCCACGTAACAGGAAGCCCCGGCAGGACACGTTTCAGGACGGAGTTGGACTGCGGGTCGCCGAACAGAATCAGGTGACTTGACGCGATCGTTGCTTCATCGAGTTCCGAATCCTCGATGACTCGCGCATTGCCGCGGAGCCACTTATCGAACTCGCGCCGGAAGCGGCTGAGCGTGAAATCGGCCCACGACTGATGCTGGTCGTCGAACGGTTTTCCCGTTCCCTTCACGCACACGAATGAACTCATGAACGCGTCGTCAATCGGTCCCTGCAGACCTCGCCGCTTGTGGTTTTCTGAATTGTTCTGAAACCCGCGCGACTCGTCGTAGCTCAGCACTCTCCAGCCGTTGCTTGTCATTCGATAATAGACGTCGGGAAGCAACCCCTGAGCGGCACTGCGGCAGACCAGCGGCGTGCCGTCGATCACTGCGGTGTCGGCGATTTCCCGGTTCAGGCTCAGTGCGGCGACATTCTTCGTCGTGACTGTCACATTGCCATCGTCAGTGACCGCGGCCTGGACAGTGGAGGGTTCATAAACCGCACCGACTTCTTCAATCGTCAGCCAGTCGCAGCGGTTGTACTTCAGTGTTCGCGTTGTGAAGCGAATCTCCCGGCGCTGCTGATTCATCTTCCGGCCGGCCTTCGAGTGCGCTTCATGAAACGCCATGAACTCACGAAAACTGTCGGGATGAAATGCATGGCCCATTCCGGGACCGACAAGCAGTTTGATGCTGACTCCAAGTTCCTTCGCGGCATCGACGGTGCTTGTGCTGGCCACCAACTGTGCGTCGTCTTCTCCACCGTATGTGCAGACGGGAACATCGAAGGCGTTCAGCGCGTAGTCGATAGCGTCGTAGATTCCCAGAGTTGCGTGCTGCCATTCCGGAAGCAGCTCCGTTTGTTTCTGGTACTTGTAGAAGTCAACAAACCCGGCGCCGGGACCGACAGACGACCAGCGATCCGGAAAGTGCAGCCCCAGATGCCACGCTCCGGCACCTCCCATGGAAAACCCATGCAGCGTGATGCGATCCGGATCGATGCGAAACCGCCGCTGCACGTCCGCCATGGCTTCAAAAACGTCCGTTTCTCCGGCCCACCGATAAGCATTATTGCCGCGGCCGAAAACATCCAGCTGAATCCATGACTGACCTTCCGGCGGAGCCTGTCCTTCGTTTCGAGCGATAAAGTTGACTTCGTTCATGTCGTCCGCCCGGCCGTGCAGCCTGACGTGCAGAGGCCACCGATTGGCCGATGCGGGATCGACTCCGGATGGCAGAGTCAGCGCGTATGGCTGGACGGTACCGTCGATTGAAGAAACGTATCCGCGAATCGTTGTGCCGGGTTTCAATGCCCACGACGGCTTCCCCGCGTCAAGTTCCGCCGCGCGCTGCCGGCCTGTGCTGATCGCGCTGGCTGCCTGTTCGGCGTAGTTGTCTTTGGGAAATTCGTCGTGACGCAGCATCCGTTCGACGGCCGTGGCAAACACGGCCACGTCGGCCACAAGCGCACTGCCGTCAGGATTCTGCAGCTCGGGTTTTGCGGAGAGGATCTCCACGGATTCCTGCAACTCAGCAAGCTGCGTCTGCAGAGACTCGCGGACCTGCTGCGGCACTTCGGCCGCCGACAGGGATATCACGAACCGAGGAACGCAGACCGCGGAAAGAAGTACGGCACAAACGACGGAACGAATCATGATGATGGGAACTGTTATCAGAGAGGCGGGAGAAAGCGGTAAGACGATTGCGGCAACTGAGTCGCGAACGCGGAAACGGGCGTGTCGGTCGTGCTTCGCCGATCATCGCCCTGCAATGCGAAGGAAGCGGATTTCCGATCACCGGATTGGCAGACGTCGGCCCTCATCAGCGGAAAATCGCCGGCGTGACTTCCGCCGCGGCCAGTCCGTTGTGCTCGTGACGTTTTCGGGCACTCTACGCGTTTGCTCGTTCAGCGGCATGGAAACCGCAGCGATTGTGGGTTCCGTCACAGAACGGACGTCTTTCCGACTGACCGCAGCGACACAGCGCGATTGTCGGCTTATCGCCCGGCGGAAACTGATTGCCCTCGGCGTCTTCGATCGTAATCGCACCCGAAACCAGAAACGGGCCGTTGTCCCGCACGACGACTTTGACATCAGACATAACGAAATCCTGAAACAGGTAGGTTCAAAAAGCGCACCTCCGCATCAGTTTCGCGGTTTGACGGATGACCGTAAAGGTCAGGCCGGTGCCGAAGCCAAACGAAAAGCAGCTCGTTCCGGATCTCTCCGAAACGAGCTGTCTGCCAAGGGTTGATTACGGCGGGACGTCCTCCCGCCTTGACGTGACTGCCGGGTGAATCCTACCAGGCGGAGTTCGGGATATTGAACACCGGCTGCTTGCATTCCGCACATGGCGGTGCCGCGTAGCCGGATGCATCTTCCGTCACCAGCGGATCGCCGCAGTGTGAGCAATGAGTACCGTCGCCGGCTCCGTATTCCGTGACCTTCTGCTTCGGCACACCGGAAGCGATGCACTTGGCACAGGTTGTGCCGAACGTGGCACAGCCGGCTCCAAATCCGGCGGCCGATCCGCCGCCGTACCCGGAACCGTAGGCACCGTGCAGGTAGCTGATCGAATCACCGTACGCTCCCGCAAAGTTGCTCGAACCGACGGACACGCCGGTTCCCGCCATGCCAGCCGTCGACACGCTCGCCGCTGACGCGCTGGCGGATGCCGTGGCGCTGGCTGACGGAGCGTACGCTCCCAGCGTGTACGCGTTGATGACCGGAAAACCGTATGCCGGCGTTCCTCCCAGAATCGTGAACGATGAGGCGGACGCTGCTGCAGCCGCTGTCGGCAGACCATCAGGTCCGATCAGTCCGAACTGACAACCGATTGCCGCATCCCACGGAAGACTGGGGTTCCCTTCGCCCATCGCCGCGGAACAATCTCCGGTGAGAGCGCTGATGGCTCCACCGACCGCTCCCATCGCCGCACCGCCGCGCGTTCCGGCCAGTGCACCGACGGATGCTCCCATCGTGCGACCTGTTCGGTCACCGGCGATGAGTCCTGCGTATGCTCCGGCGCGAGCACCGGCGATCGAGCCCAATTCAATTCCTCGCAGCATGTCCGCGACAGCACCGTTACCGGACTCGAACGCATCGGCACCGGCTCGGGTTCCCGCAAAGGCTCCCGCGTTCACTCCGGCAGTGGCTCCTGCAACGACACTGGAAACGACATCGATATCAGCCCACGTTCCCGCTGCCGCGACGGCACCAGCCGCCGCACCGGCACTTGCACCGGCGACCAGGCTGCCTCCCGCCGTCACGGCCGCAGCCGCTCCTGCTTCGGCTCCTGCACCGGCACCCGCGACCGCCAGACTGATGGCATCCGTTCCTGCGGCGGCAGCGGCACCAGCAGCTGCGGCACCGGCAGCCCCCACTCCAGATCCGTCAGCACCGGCTGCACCAGCAGCTCCGGCGCCGGCTCCGCGAGCGACACCGGCTCCGGCCGTGGCACCTGCCGCTGCACCCGCGGCCGCTCCGGCGGAGGTGACTGCGGCTGCTCCGCTGGTTCCGCCGAAGGCTGCTGCGATCGCACCCAGGCCGACGCCACCAGCTCCGCCCATTCCGCCTGCAGCACCAGCGCCGATGGCCGCGGCGTAGGCTGCGGCTCCGATTCCGCCAAGTCCGGCTGCTCCTCCGCCTCCCATTCCGGCGCCACCTGCACCAGCGCCAGCACCGCCACCAGCGCCGTCTCCCAGTCCAGCAGCGGCGAGAGCGGCGGCAGCTCCGGCGCGGGCTCCCGCAGCGGCTCCGGCGGCAGCACCGGCCACAGCGTCAGCACCGACTGCGGTTGCAGCGGCAGCTCCGGCACTTGCTCCGGCGTTGGCTCCGGCAATCGCACCTGCAAGAGCTGCAGCATTCGCGGCCGCAGCGGCAGCGGCACCTGCGCCAGCTCCGGCAGCAGCACCTGCATCGGCAGCGGCACTGGCGGCCGCGGCAGCTCCGGCGGCGGCTCCCGCAGCGGCCCCTGCGCTCGCACCGGCGGATGCACCTGCACTCGCTCCGGCGGCGGCACTTGAAACCGTCGCGGCTCCCGCAGCGGCGGCCGCCGCAGCTCCCGCGCCTCCTCCTGCTCCAAATCCGAACCCGGCACCGAACCCTGCTCCACCGGCCGCGAAGGCGAATGCGCTGGCACTCGCGGCTCCGCCACCGGCGATTCGAGTATCAATGAAGGAAGACCCGGCCGTAAAGTTGGGAGCACAGTTCGGGTTACACCAGCTCAGCAGTCCGCTGTACCGGTAGGACTGGTCGAGCCGTCCGAACGCGCTGGCCAGGTCGTTCATCTCACCGGTGACGGCGGTTCTCAGAGTTGTCAGTCCCACGATGGCGCCAATCACAAGGACCGAACCGACGACGACCAGTTCCGCGGACAGAATGACACCATGTTCATCCCGTCTAAGTTGACTCAGCAGTTTCAACATGTTTCATTCTCCGGGCTGCCGAAAGCCCACTGGCTTTCACAATGAGTTCAGACGTGAAATGCGCGCGACACGCGACATCCGTCTGAATGGGCAGAACCCGTGCCACCGTCCCCCCGATTCGCCCGCGGGGAATCCGGCTGTTGCGTAAGCTCAACAACAACGGGACTTTGCAGTGCTGCGAAACGGCAACATGCGTTTCATCCGGCACAAGCGGCGTTCATCGATCTTTGCGCACCGTTCCCTGAGATGTTCACAACGCTGAACACGATCGCGGCGAAGATCGTCCTCAAGAACTGCGCCACCGCCCTGCCCGACATTCAACCTGGTCAACGTGGATTCGCGTCGAGAAACGGATGCGTTCCGCGCCGCAAGCCTCGATGCCGCCGTTCCGCAGTTCGGTGACTGACGACGGCGGCCGGGTGTTCGCTATAGTGCGGCGTGTCGCGAAATACTTCCATTCACTGCGCGTCGCCCCTGCGTTGCGGCATCGTTCTGACAACCGGTTCTTTCGCATTCGAACGGACGTTCGAATGCGGACTGAATCGGCCCCGCGGAGATCAGCGTTTATCAACATCGCAGGGCTGCGTCGCGTTGTCGATCCTCGCACTGCGTCGTACCATTGAGGCGGCTTGATGTGGCTTGAGGATGAAATGATGGACGCCAGCGAGAAGAGCGCGCGATTGATTGAGGCGGCCTGTGCCGTGCTCAATGCCGCACCCGGACACCGGCTCAATACTGTGGTGCTGAACAAGACGCTGTTTTATCTGGACCTTGCCGCACTCCGGGATCGCGCCGAGACACTCACGGGCAACGCTTACATCGCGCTGCAACAGGGACCGGTTGTCGCGAAGTATGACCAGCGTCTGATCGGCGAACTCGAAACGCGGAGACTTGCAAAGCAGGTCAGCGAATGGGATGGATCGAAGCCGGTGCTGCTCGAATCATGCGTCGAACACTTTCAGTTTATCGACGCTGACGCACTGATCCTTGTGTCCGCGGTCACGTCATACTTTGCGGGACTGTCATCACGCCAGGCGTCTGATTTCTCACACGAAAACCCCGGCTGGCAACACGCGTGGGATTCGTTCCGTCGCACAAGGAAACCCACGCCAATCAACATGCTGATCGCGCTGCAGCAGATTGTGGAAGACGACCCGTGGATGGACCTGCCGTTACCAGACGATGACGCAATTCTCGCGGCGGCGGATAACGGAGTCGGAGTCGACTGGTAATGCACTACGAGCCACAGGACGGAAAGTGGCAGCTCGGCGAAAACGCGTCGCTGCTGGCGGAGCTGCGTCAGCGGATGACCCCGGAGGCCTACGAGCAGGAAAAGCAGGCGCTAAAAGAGTTTCTCTGCGGTTATTTCTCCACGGGCGAATGTCGTAACGCACAGGGAAGTTCAATCTCCCCGATGAAGGCCAGCCCCGGCGGCGGCAAGGTATTGAAGGTCCGCTGGGCATATCCGGGCTGCGGGAAGAGCGGCAGCCTGCGTCTGGTCGTGGTTGCCTACTGCGAACAGAAACGTGTCCATATCGCCCAGGCGTTCGACCGGCGGGCAAATCCGACAGACGACGAAATCGCAGACGCGGTCAGCGACCTGTAGTCGTGCTTCCGATTGCGGAATCTTGTAGTAATGGTGTCTCTACAGTTCGCGTTTCGGGCAGGCGAACGAACCGGTCCAGAACATCGTTCAGCAGTTCTCGACGCCCGTATTCCGCAGTTCGGTGACTGACGACGGCGGCCGGGTGTTCGCTATAGTGCGGCGTGTCGCGAAATACTTCCACGCGGAGTGCGGAGGCTCGGTCGTTTGGCGTGATGAGCGCCGGAGTCCTGTGCGTGGGGTCGTGGCTGGCAACAAGTTTTCCAAAATGAGGTGTCTATGATGTTCCGAATTTGCCTGGTGGTTCTGGCTGGAATTCTGGTGACGGTCGGCACGGCAACGGCCGATTCCAGGAACGGGCGGCTGGATATCTATTTCATTGATGTCGAAGGAGGCGCCGCGACGCTGCTGGTGACTCCGGCGGGCGAATCGGTGCTGATTGATTCCGGGTATCCCGACAATCACGGACGCGATCTGGACCGCATCGTGCATGTCGCGAGGGACGTGGCCGGTCTTTCGAAAATCGATCATGCCGTCGTCTCACACTGGCATATGGATCACTACGGGAATCACGCGGCGCTGGCGGCGAAGTTCGGTGTCGGAACCTTCTGGGATCGCGGCATTCCGGACATCCTGCCCGAAGACGGTCAGTTCGAACAGCGCATCGCGGCCTACCGCGCTGCTGCTCAGAATCAGTCCCGGTCGCTGAAGGCCGGTGACAGCATTCCGCTGAAGTCGAGCGGGACTCCGTTCACGGCCAGAGTGCTGACGTCGGGGCGTGAGGTTGTCGCGAATAACGGACCCGTCAATGCGTTCGCCGACCGGCATGTTCCCGCGGAAGAGGACAAGTCCGACAATGCTGCCAGTCTGAGCGTGCTGTTCGATTTCGGCGGTTTTCGGTTTCTGTGCTGCGGCGATCTGACATGGAACGTGGAAGCCCGGCTGGTCACGCCGAACAACGCCGTCGGCACGGTTGACCTGTTTATGGTCACGCATCATGGACTGGCAACCAGCAACAATCCGGCGCTGGTGCTGGCCATTGATCCGACCGTCGCGGTGATGTGCAACGGACCGACCAAGGGAGGCGACCGACAAACGCTGGCGACTCTGCGTGAAGTCAAGTCCCTGAAAGATCTCTTCCAGCTTCACCGCAACGTGAATCTGGCCGACGACCAGCAGGCTCCCGCGGAATTCATCGCCAATGGCGGAACGACGGAAACCTGCAAAGGCCAGTGGGTCAAAGCTTCCGTCGCGCCGGAGGGTACCAGCTTCACGGTTCAGATCGGACCTGAGGGAAAGGTCAGTACCTACGAAACGCGAGAAAAGTGAAGCAGGGACGATGCCTGAGCGTGACGTGTTCCCGAACTTCCGCGAAAGCCCCGTCGATGGCTCGTCATGAAGCAGACCGCGAGGATCTGGTGAAGGAAGCCACGGCGATGGTCGAGCGCGCGGAGATCCGCTGTGATTCCCTGGCCGGACCTGTCACCGCCGGCTTTCGGAAGGACGGACGGCTGAGCATCTACGTCGATCAGGATCCGGTTTACCAGTTCGATTCCGCGGGGTTGCTGCGGCGAGCGTACGTCGGCGGTTTCCTGTACCGAAGCGAAGGCGGAACTCTGGCCGAACTGCAGCGGTCACGATCGGACGACCGGACCACGCTGGTTCGCCGCGATTTGTCTGCCGGGGAACTCAGCCGGTTTCGCGGCGACATGCATCGGACGCTTCAGACGGTCCTCAACGATCTGCTGGACGGAAGTTTCAAGCTTCAGCGGCAGATTCCCGGAGACGCCGACATCGTCACGCGAGTGAAAGACGGCCTTCACCAGATTCTTGCACTGAACGGCGAATTTCTGTCGAATTCGATCCGCCCGCGACGCTGAATGCCGGCTCGGCGGTGCAGGTGTCGGAAGGCCGATGGTTTGTCACGCCGAAGCACGGTGCCTTCACTGGAACCTGGAATGACACGACGATCGCAAACTGCAGACGTGAACAGCGAGCGGTCAGCGATGAAGCGATTAACGGATCGCCGTTGCGAAACTGGCGAGCGTTCACGGCGGATACATGACGGCGACAGGGAGTGCCGATGAAAACACTGATGCTGATGAGACATTCGCATGCCGTTTCCAACAACCCCGCATACTCCGACCATGATCGGCCGCTGACGACAGCCGGAAGGACTCTGGCGGAATCCACCGCGACGCTCCTGAAATCCGAAGGCCTGGTTCCCGACTGCATCGTTTGCTCGTCGGCTGCCAGAACTGTCGAAACCGCTCAGCTTGTGGCTTCAACAACTGGTTCGCCGGCTGAACCGCACTGCACTCAAACACTGTACCTTGCGAAAGCTCAGGCCTACCCGACGGCTGTGCGACAATCGGCGAAGAGCACGGACAACGTCGTGCTGGCTCTGGGACACAATCCGGGAGTTGCATCGCTGGTGAACGCCTGGTCGGATGAATTTCTCTCATTTACACCGGCCAGCGTCGCGATCTTTTCACTTTGCATCGACGATTGGTCGCAGTTGGCGGAGGGACTTTCCGAACCTCCCGTTCTGAAAGGCTTTATCACAGAAGGTCGCCGACAGATCTAGCCGCGATGATCCACTGGCATCGGATGATCCCCGAAACTCGCAACACGCGGTCGTTCGGTCACCGGTCCCGAAGGATTTCTGTCGTTCGATCTGTTGCCGGAGAGGTCGCATCGTCTGAAATGATCCGCTGGCGTCTGGATTTCGCGTGAAGTCCGTGAACCGGTTGGTGCAGTGACCTGAAAAAAGCGATGCTGCCAGTCGGCGGCTGCAACGACGTATGGACCTGCCGTCCGCCAGCATGTCCTGTGACCGCGAATTTTCCTGCGATGACCGAACCGACTACTCACGACCAGGCTTTGCTGGCAGCCATGACGCTGTCGATGGTCTCGGGAATCGGACCCAGAATGCAGTCCGAACTGCTGGCACATTTCGGTTCCGCGGCCGCAATTCTCAGTCAGAGCCGCGATGTGCTGCTGTCCGTGAATGGCGTCGGACCAAAGCTGGCGGACAATATCCGGGCTGCCGACTTCGCCGCCGCTGCCGAGATGCTGGACCGGTGCCGGCAACTAAACGTCACGCTGCTGCAGCGCGATACAGACGACTATCCGGCACGATTGGCGACCGTCGACGATGCGCCGTCGCTTCTGTATTGCCGCGGTGAGCTGCTGCCGAGGGATGATCTGGCCGTCGCAATCGTCGGATCGCGACGGTGTACGGCGTACGGCCGAAAGCAGGCGGAACGTCTTGCCGGATCACTGGCGCGAGCGGGCTTCACGATCATCAGCGGCCTTGCCAGAGGAATCGACGCGGCTGCTCACCGAGGCGCCCTGTGTGCGGGCGGCCGAACGATTGCCGTGCTGGCAACGGGCGTAAACAACATCTATCCGCCGGAACACGCAGATCTGGCGAACGAACTTCTGCAGAAGGGGGCTTTGGTCAGCGAATTCCCGCTGGATCAGCGACCGCTGCCCGGATTGTTTCCTCAGCGCAACCGCATCATCAGCGGTCTGAGTCTGGGGGTCATCATCGTCGAAGCGACACGAAATTCCGGCGCGCTGTACACCGCGCGTCATGCATTGGAACAGGGACGGGAAGTGTTCGCCGTGCCGGGACACGTTGACAGCCTGGCGAGTGAAGGCTGTCACGATCTGATCCGCGACGGCGTCACGCTGATTCGCAATGTGGACGACGTGATGAAGGAACTCGGCCCGCTGGCGACTCCCGCAAATCCGCAGCCGGATGTCGTCGTGCATAATCCCCGCGAGATGACGCTGAATCCTCAGGAACTGGAAATCCTGAACGTCATCGCGACATCCCCGGTACACGTCGACGAAGTCATGCGAGCGACAAAGCTGGATCCGTCGCGCGTGTTATCGACGCTGACCGTCCTGGAAATGCGCCGCTTCATTCGGCGGCTTCCAGGAAACATGCTGATCCGGAATTCGTAACCGGCCTTCTCATGCACCGCGGACTCGGAAATCCATCGATCAGTGCCGATGGTGCTTCAATCTTGTGGTGCTTCAATCGGGTGGTGCTTCAAGACAGTTCGCCGCGGATCAGAATTTTGGCGGCGGTTCTTTCGGCGTGCTCGCGAGTCAGATAGTCACCCTGTGCCACGCGTCGCCGGACCCAATCCAGGAATTGCTGCGATGATTGCATCGTGGTTTCCGTCAATGGAAAGTGCGGTCGGGATTCACCAGTGGCTGGGAGGTCTGCGTTGTTCATCATACGTTGCCTGCAAGGATCCGCAGTACAGTGGCCTCGCCAGTCACAGTTTTGGAACCGGGCGGGCCGAACCCTCAGGGGTACCTCAATGCGGGACAGGCTCCGGCCGGGTCAGAAGCAGGAACGGTTGTTCCATCGGCACGAATGAAGCCTCTTCCGTTTCTTGAGGTCGCCTTTCCATCACGAGCATCATCGAATCGCTCCGATTCGACTTGCCGACGGTTCGATTTTTATTTTCTCCCACGTGATCGCGTATCATGCCGCCGATGCGTGCCCCTGCGGACCTCGTTGGCGAACCGCGGGACGTTTCCTAAACTCTTTCGCCACAAGTGATTACCGATGCCGCAGGATGCGCGTATGGTTCGCTTCCCGGCACGCCGATTCGGTTCTGTCTCGGTAATCTGAGCGATTTCCGCAAGCAAGTTAAGACCCGCCTGGCATTCCGAAGGTGCCGACACGTTGCCGCAGGGCAGCAGACGTCGTTGCCTTTCGAGCACACGATATGGTTACAAAAAGCAATGACGGATCGGGTCCCGCGTTTGTGGTCGGGATCGATCTGGGAACAACGAATTCGGCAGTTTGCTACGTCGACACTGACCGTGAACCGTGGCGCGTCCAGACGCTGCCATTGCCTCAGTTGGTGGCTCCGGGACAGGTTGAAGATCGGGAGACGCTTCCGTCCTTTCACTACGAAGCCGCCCGGAACGAGTTTCCCGACGAAGCGATGCGGCTGCCGTGGCAGGCCAGTGCCGCTGCGTATTGCGTGGGCGCGTTTGCGCGAGATCACGGAGTGCAGGTTCCCGGTCGGCTGATTGCGTCCGCAAAGTCGTGGCTGTGCCACCCTGGCGTCGATCGGACGTCCGGGCTGTTGCCGTGGCAGGGCGCTGACGACGTGCAAAGGCTTTCGCCGGTGGACGCCAGCAGTCGCTACGTCCGGCACATGCTGGAATGCTGGAACGCCCGCTTTCCCGCATCGCCGCTCGCTGAACAGACGGTGGTTCTGACAATCCCGGCGTCGTTTGACGAGGTCGCTCGCAACCTGACCATCCGCGCGGCTCAGATGGCGGGGCTGCCGCGTGTTCTGCTGATTGAAGAACCCCAGGCGGCGTTTTACGCGTGGATCGACCGGCACCGACATGACTGGGAACAGCAGGTGACGCCCGGTCAGAAGATTCTGGTCTGCGACGTCGGCGGCGGCACCACAGATTTCACTCTGATTCGAGTCAAGTCGGACTCGCAGGGACAGGTCGTGTTCCATCGCGTGGCCGTCGGCGAGCACCTGATCCTTGGCGGCGACAACCTGGATCTGGCGCTGGCCCGTTTCATCGAAAACCGATTTCGCGAAACGGGGACGGAGCAACTGACGCCCAGGCAATACAGCGTGCTGGTGCGAGTCGCGCGGCAGGTGAAGGAAACACTGCTGTCGGAAGGAGCCCCGGATCGCTACACAGTCAACCTGCCGGGAAGCGGTGCGAAGCTGATCGGCGGCGGCATTCAGTGCGAAGTGACTCGCGACGAGATCGCTGATCTGCTGGTCGAAGGATTCCTTCCGAAATCCGGCTTCGATGATTCTCCGCGGAAGGCTCAAAGCGGGTTTCGGGAATTCGGGCTGCCCTACGCTGCCGACTCCGCCATTACCAGATATCTGGCTCGATTTCTTCGCACGCATTCCGAACTCGCCGTCGACAACACGCTGCTGAATGACGATGCCCACCCCGCGCGGCCGGATATCGTTTTGTTTAACGGAGGCTTGTTCGAATCAAAGCGGCTGCAGCAACAACTGACCGACTGTATCAACGGCTGGTTTTGTGATTCTTCCACTGATGGCTGGAACCTGCAGGTGCTGGATTGTCAGCGGCTGGATCTGGCTGTGGCTCACGGCGCCGCCTGCTTTGGAATGGTGACGCGCGGCATCGGGACCAGGATTTCCGCCGGACTGCCCCGCAGTTATTACATCGGAGCCGACAGCGATCGTGGTCCCAGCGCTGTCTGTCTGGTGCCGGCCGGAACGGAACCCGGAACCGATCTTGATCCGCCGGAACACGAATTTCACCTGGCGACGGGTTCTCCGGTGGAGTTTCCCGTCTACTACTCCGGAACACGGCTGACGGATCCTGTCGGTGCTGTCGTCGAGATCGATCCGGAACAACTCAGCGCACTGCCTGCGATTCGTACCGTGCTTCGCGATAAGAGCGACGGCCAATCCGGATCGACAGGTGACACGGTGCTGGTGCGCGTCAACGCGGGGCTGACCGAAATCGGCACGCTCGACCTGTGGTGTTCCAGTGTGACCGGCAACCAGCGCTGGAAGCTGCAGTTTGACGTCCGATCGACGGTGCGCACCGACGTCGCATCGCACACCAGCGGAACCGCGGAAGCTCAGGGAATTGTTTCCGAGGACGTTTCCGGCAAGTGTCGTGACATTCTGCTCAGTGTGTTTGGCCCGCAGGGTCGCGAAAAGGCGGGAGGCCTTGCGAAACGCATCGGTCGCGAACTCGGACTTAGTCGCAGCGATTGGCCGACATCACTTCTTCGCGACATGTGGCAGATACTGTACGAACTTCGCGACGGCCGCCGCCGAAGTGCGGTTCACGAATCCAACTGGCTGAATCTGGCGGGATTCTGCCTGAGGCCGGGATTCGGTTTCGCGATGGATGACTGGCGCGTGGGCGTGATGTGGGAGCTGCTGAACGGCGGATTGGTTCACGCCGTTCCGGAATGCCGCAGCCAGTTGTGGATACTCTGGCGCCGCGTCGCCGGCGGATTGTCCGGCGGCCAGCAGACAGCCATCGCGTCGCCGCTGCTGAGTTCCATTCGCCAGACCGCGCAGCAGATCAGCACCGGTCGCGGCAAGGGCGGGCCGATCGTCCTTCACGAAAAGGATGCAGCGGAAATCTGGCGACTGCTGGGTTCGTTTGAGCAGCTTGCGCCATCCGTTCGCAGCGATCTGGGAGACACCATTCTGATGCTGCTGACACGGCCAAAGCTGGCTCCCGTGCGAGACGCTCTGGTCTGGACTCTGGGACGCCTGGGAGCGCGCGTGCCGCTGAATGGCAGCGCTCTGGTCACTGTTCAGCCCGAGACGGCCGAACGCTGGCTGAAGGAAGTGCTCGCGCTCGGGCTGGATGACGTTCGCTCATTGCCGCTCGCCATCATGGAGCTGTCGCGTCGTACCGATAACCGATTCGTCGATCTGCCGGAAACTGCACGAGAAGCGGCGGCTCGCTACCTTCGGGAGATGGGCGGTCACCGTACGCTGATCAGGCTGATTCGCGAAGTCGGCGACGTCGACCGGGAAACTCAGGACGCCCTGTTCGGCGAATCGCTTCCCATCGGTCTGCGTCTGAACTGAATCCGACCTTGTCGAAATCCGGTCCGGAACACTGTCGCACCCGGCGCCCCTGCATCAGGCGGTTGTGTGTCACGCGGCCGATCGATTTTCATGGGTCGCAAGCTCCCAAAGACGGACGAAATCGCCCAGAATTCCAGTGGTCTCACCGTGGCGGCCGGATGACGTTTGCCATGACTTTGTGAGCTTCACGTTGCACTGACATGCGCGGTGATCCTTCATGGCGCACGGCTTTGTGCAGTTTTCGGGAACCATCGGATTCAGAAAAGATGGCGGGGCAATCCGTATCGAACGACAACGCAACGGAATGCTCCGACTTTGAGAAGCCCGCCGTCGAACTGAAGGTGACTCGGGGGCCGTGCGAAGGGCGGACGTTTCGGTTCACTGACCACCAGACATGTGTCGTCGGTCGATCGAAGCAGGCGCATCTGCGGCTGTCGCCGGACCGGCGGTTTTCCCGGTTTCATTGTCGCCTGGAGATCAATCCGCCGGAAATCTGTGTGATTGACCTTGGCAGCACCAACGGAACAAAGGTGAACGGGCTGCGAATTGAAACGGCCCTGCTGAATTCGGGGGATGAGGTTGCCGTCGGAGACACGCAGTTCCACGTGCAGGTGTATCAGCCGCCGAAAGCCGTGGACCAGCTTTCGATGACGACGCTGTTTCCGGAAAACGCGATACACGATGTCGGGCCGATTGATTTCTTTGACGATGTCGTCCCGTCTCTGACCGGATACTCGATCGAACGCCAACTGGGGCACGGCACGATGGGAGCAGTCTACCTGGCGCGGCGGGCCACGACGGGGGACAAGGTCGCCATCAAGATTATTCGTCCCGCCGCCGCGACGGATGCGAAAATCGTGGAACGGTTCCGCCGCGAGGCGTCGATCATTCTTCGACTGCGCCACAAGCGCATTGTCCGGTCACTGGATTTTCGAATCACGGAGGATCAGGTTCCGTTCCTGATTATGGAATACATCGACGTTGTCGATCTGCGCCGAATTCTGTGGGAGACAAATCTGAATGACCGCGTTCGCATGGCTGCCGGAATCATGGCGCGGGTTCTTGAAGCGCTGGAATATGCGCACAGCCGCGAGATTGTTCATCGCGACCTGAAACCATCCAACTTTCTGGCGTACCGGTCAAGGGGCAAGCTGCAGGTCAAGTTGTCCGATTTCGGACTGGCGAAAAACTACATCGATGCAGGGTTCAGCCATTGCAGCACCAGCAACGAGATCTGCGGAACAATCGCGTTTATGCCGCCGGAACAGATCATCGACTGCCGATACGCGAAGCCGTCCTGCGACATCTATGCCGCCGGAGTGTGCCTGTACAACCTGATCACCGGCCGGCTTCCATTCGAATCGCCCAATGCCGCTCAGCAGATTTCGTCCATCCTGAACGCGTCACCGGTTTCCGTCGCCGCGCGGGAACCGGGTGTTCCGGACGGGATTGTCCGAGTTATCGACCGCGCCATTGCACGCAGGGCAGCCGATCGGTTTGATACGGCGGAGCAGATGCGGCAGGCTCTGTTGCCCTTCACTTTCCGGCAGTAACGACGGATGTCGATTTTTTTTCGCAAGGCCACCCGCTGACAGGCGACTGTATTCGTGCGAACGATCGAATGCCCGAGATGCTCCCATCGCCTTCGCATCCGCGATCCCGAGGCCGGGTTTTCGGTACGGTGCAGCGCCTGCGGAACGGACCTGACAGCCATCGCGCCGGGCCGTGCTCCGGTGTTGTCGCACGAACCTGAGCCGAATGCGGCAGGCAGTCAGGAACCGGGATCGGAGGCGGAGTCAAAGCAGCCGTCGTCCGGCATTCAGGGGCCTGCGGCACGAAGTCTGGAGGAACCAACGCTTCGGCAACTCGGTCGGTTCGAACTGAAAAGCGTTGTCGGCTTCGGCGGCTTCGGGCGTGTATATCGAGCCTACGACCCGCACCTGGAACGCTTCGTTGCGTTAAAGGTTCCGACTTTCGGGCCGGGACAGAAACTTCGCATCGCACGATTCTTCAGTGAAGCCAAGGCGGCGGCCCGGCTGAAGCACTCGAATATCGTCACCACGTATGAATCCGGAAAGGCCGACAAGAAGTTCTACATCGCGTCAGAGTACATCGAAGGCGAACTGCTGTCCGACCGCCTGAAACGCCAGCGGCTGCCGCTGCGGGAATCAGTCCGCCTGATTCAAAGACTCGCCGGCGCACTCGCCTATGCGCATTCCGAGGGCATCGTCCACCGGGACATCAAGCCGCACAATGTGATCGTTGATCAAACGGGCGAACCTCAGTTGATGGACTTCGGACTGGCACGACGGCTTGACGACGACGCGCGCGTGACCACCGACGGAGCACTTCTGGGGACTCCGGCCTACATGTCTCCGGAGCAGGCTCGGGGTGAGACAACAGAAATCAGCGCCGCCAGTGACCAGTACAGCCTTGGCGTCGTCCTGTTTCATCTGTTGACGGGAAGCACTCCCTGTGAAGGTTCGCCACACGTCGTGATCGCGGAGATGGCGAAGGGACTTCTGTATTCCGCAAGGGATCGGAACCGAAATATCGATACCGATCTGGATGCCATCTGCCAGCGAGCCATGGCGCCGGAAACATCCCATCGTTATCCCGACTGCGATGAGTTCGCGGACGATCTTGCCGCGTGGCTTGACGGAAAGCCGGTTCAGGCACGGCCTCTGTCAACTCTGCAGCGATGGCAGCGATACGCACACGCCAACGCACTGATGATCTTTCTGTTCTCGCTAATTCTGATTCTGTCAGCAGCCACAACAGCGGCTGGCTGGAGGCTGTGGCATTCCGAACGGCGGCCGATCACCGCCGCGCAGCCGACCGATGCCGACGAAATCAGCGACCGCATCGACGCTGACAACGCCGGCACCGCAGTCACGTCGACCGATGCCCCCGTCGACATAGGCGCCGCCAACACAGATGCCGCCGCTTCCACCGACACCGCCGGTGGACCGATACCAGCGCCGAAGCCGGCAATCGAGCTGCTGTCGCTGGTCGATCCTGTCGGATCAGCGGAACTTGGCACCTGGTTTCGCAGCGGTTCGCAGATCGTCTCGTCTTCCGCGCCCATCTCCCAACTGCTCGTTCCGTATGCGTCGACCGGTGAATACGACTTTGTCGTGGCAGTTGAACCGCTTGAAGGATCCAGCGGACTGGTTCTGGGGCTCAGCACCGCGTCCGGCAGAATTCATATTGTGATTGACGGACCGGAATCATCGAACTTTCGAACAGGCCGCGTCGTTCCGGAGCCGGTGCGCCCCGATGAGCCGCGATTGTTGATGAAAGGTGTGGTATCGCAAGTCGTCTGTGAGGTCCGCAGCGATCGCGTGCGAGTGCTGGTCGACGGTTCCGAAGTGGGCGACGCGTCCACTTCAGATTCGTGGCAACGGAACACTCCCTGGCGAACATCGATCCGGAACGCTTTGTATGTCGGAGGTCTGAAGACGCTTTACCGATTCCACGAAATGTCTGTGCAAGACATCAGCGGTGACGGAAGCCTGCTGCTGCCACCGGTCCTGACCGGTCAGGATCATCAGGAAGTGCCGATCGCCGATTTCGGTGATTCCGTTCCCGATATCGCGCGACGGTGCATGGCGCAGGGCGGACGGCTTCGCGTGCGTTCCGATTCCGAGGGGACTCGCCTGCTGGACGTTGTTTTCGCAGGCGCGACAATTTCCGATGCAGACGTCGCAGCCATCGCCGGACTGACCTGTCCCGTTTCGATCGATCTGGAAAACGCGAAATGGGAACTCAGCGCGACGCAGGCAGCGACGGCTTTGCAGCGGATGACTCAGATGCCGCAGCTTCTGGAACTGAATCTCGCCGGTCAGAATGTTGTGACCCCGGAGGTGATACGCTCCGTCTCGCGATGCTCCACTCTGAGGTCGCTGGATGTTTCAGACCGGTACACGACGATGAGTGAACTGCAGGAGATTGCGGACATGCCTTCGCTGGAGGCACTCCATGTGCGATCAGCGGGACTATCGAAGCCGATGGCGACGTATCTTTTCAGCCGCCTGCAGAATCTGAACGTGATCGACGTCTCAGAAAATCCCCCCATCACATCGGCGGAAATCTCCGGACTTGCCTCACACAGCCAACTTCAGGTGCTGATGCTCGACGACCTGCCCGGCGTGGATGACAGATCAGCCGAACCGCTGTCGAATCTGACGTCTCTGACACAACTGGGAATCCGACGCACGTCGATCTCCGAATTCGGACGTGCCTCCATTCAGAATTCGCTGAAAAGCACGCAGATCCTGTGGGAACCCACTTCCGTCGAACGGTCCGCATCGCCGGTGGTCGCTTCTTCCGGCATCGCAAAACCAAAATTTACGTTCTCCGGCTGGTCCACAGCCTGGGCGCCCGACAGTCAGCGCATTCTCTACAACTCCGGTTCTGTCGGACCGAATCCGGATGGCTTTCTGAGATGGAGAAATCTGGAAACCGGTAAGGAACAAAGCATTGTGGCAGCGGGAAAGGATCCGTGCTGGGCACCGGCAGGAAACCAGAATATTGCCTACGTGATCAGGGACAGCAACCGGGAAGTCATCTGGATCGCCGATCGGAGCGGAAACAACCGTCGGATTGTTGCACAGGGCTATTTCCCGTCATGGTCGGCGAACGGACAAGTGTTGTATTTCCGCGATTCCGGCGATGCTCAGATCAAGTCGCTGGATATCACCGATCCGGGGGCAAAGGCGGTGTCGCTGCTTTCCAGCCGGGGACATCTTTATCCGGCTGTTTCTCCGGATGGCAAACTTGCCGCCGTCGCCACCGGCGGAAAGCTGGTCGTCACAGATCTGACGACACGGCAAACACGATTTCAGCACGATATCACCGGCTGGAAAGGTCTGCTTCCGGGTTGGTCCTGGGACAGCCGGTTTCTGGCGTTCGCTGACTACGGTTTCGACAAGGTAGGCGTGTGGGTCATGAACGTGCAGTCCGGAAAGGTGCAGCGCGTCCTGAAGGGATCGTATGCCATGCCGCGCTGGTCTCCTGACGGAAGGTACCTTGCCTGCGATGATCGACTGCGCAAGGTAGTCGAAGTGTTTGTCGTGTCCGATCTGGAGTTGCCGCCGTGAACGACGCCGCATACCGCAGACGGACGTGTTTGGCCTTTCGGCCTGTGCCTGGCAACATCGTTCCGGAGATCGCTGCCTCGTGGATTCCACCCGGTTGACAAAGTGTGTCGACTATACCGCGAGCGGGGCAGGATGAGACATTCGGGCTCGCGGGAGTAAGAAGGGCGAAAAGTAGCGGCGTCCGCCGCGGCCAGCATAAGTGTATTGATAAGCGGCATGCAGAAACGGTCCGTCGCACGGTAGCCTTTCCCAACGTCGCAGCTCTTGCGATTCCCCGTCCGTCTCGCGGACCGCCATTCCGTCAAATTGCGTTTCGGGTCTCCCAGATGCCGCCCGAAGCCGCAGGGGAACCGCCAGACTCGCAGCTGTTGCGCGCCTCCGCGCCTCGCGCACGACACGGGGGCTGGCGGCTGAAGGACGCGGTTTGACCTTCAGCGCGTCGGACGTTATTCTCCCCCGCTCAAATTTTGAACGAGTCTCGCTGTCGAGGCTCGGCGGGCATTCGACCACCTCCCGCAGCTTCACTGGTGGCGTGTTGTTTGTCGGATTTCGCAGGGTTTTTCCCTTCGCGGTTTGGCATTCACACAATTGTTCTGTTCGGTCGCCCCTGGATCCCCGTGCGGACTTCCGCTGAGGTCTTCAGTCTGCGATCGATGCGACGCGGCCCGTCGCAGCTAACAGGAGATCGGCTATGGCTGAGATTGTTGTGAAAGAGATTCTGGACGCCGGTGTCCACTACGGTCACCGTGCCAGTCGGTGGAATCCCAAGATGCGGCCGTACATTTACGGTCGACGGAACCAGATTCACATTATTGACATCAAGGAAACGATTCGCGGTCTGATCCGGGCCAAGAAGTACCTGATGCGGGTGGCCGCTCAGGGCAGCATGGTACTGTTCGTCGGCACCAAGCGTCAGGCTGCTGCGTCAATTGAAGAGCTGGCTCTGGAATGCGGCATGCCCTTCTGCACCGAGCGATGGCTGGGCGGAACGCTGACCAACTTCCGGACGGTTCGCAGCCGGCTGAAACGGCTGGAAGAACTGGAAGCGCTGCAGGAATCCGGTGAGATCCGGACGTACAGCAAGAAGATGCAGTCGACGCTGATGCGCGAATACCGCAAGATCTTCCGCAACCTGAACGGCATGCGGGACATGAATCGGCTGCCCGAATGTCTGGTCGTCGTGGATCCCGGCAAGGAAAAGAATGCCGTCCACGAAGCTCGCCTGCTGGGCATCAAAGTCGTTGGTCTGATTGACACCGATTCCGATCCGGACGCCGTCGACCTGCCGATTCCCGGTAACGACGACAGCCTGCGATCCATTCGCCTGATCATTCAGCACATCACGGACGCGATCAAGCAGGGGAAATCCTTTCGTCCTGAGGAACCGAAGAAGGTCGACGCGGCCGACGAGCCGAAGGCGGTTCCGTCGATCCGCTGACGGCGCTCGGCACGCGATTACGGTCGCGGCACTCATCGGTTTGTTTGTACCGATGAAGTGCCGCGGACGTGAAGTTCCCTCGCAGCTGATTCCTGCCGCCGTCACGCGGTTTGCAGTGGCTCATCGAAGCTTCGCGTTTCCACAGGTCCTGCGGCATTGTCCGCGGTTCAACATATCGCCTTCGCGTGACAGTCTCCGTCACGACTTTCGCCGGCGTTCCGACATCCACGAAATTTCAGCCGCGCCGCGCAGTGTTTCGCAGCGCGATTCGCCACGCTGACAATGTCAGCACCAAAACCAGGGAGAAAACTGATCATGGCAGAAATCACGGCCGCCGCCGTAAAGGCACTACGGGAAAAAACGGACCTGCCGATGATGGAATGCAAGAAGGCGCTGGTCGAAGCCGGCGGCGACGAAGCCAAAGCCGTCGAAATCCTGCGCGAGCAATTCAAGAAGGTGCAGTTGAAGCGAGCCGACAATGCCACCGAAGAGGGCCGCGTCTTCTTCAAGGCAAAACCCGATTGCTCCGAAGCCGCCATGGTGGAGATTCAGTGCGAATCACCGCCTGTCGCGACCGGCGAATCTCTGCAACAGTTCGGCGATGCCATGGTAACACAACTGCTGGACGGTCCCGGAGCGGCGACGCCGGAGGAACTCATGCAGCAGAAGCCCGCCGGATCCGACAAGACGTTCCAGGAACTGTACGAGGAAATGGTCAACAAGATCCGTGAGAAGATCGTTGTTAACCGCATCGCTCGAGTCGCCGGTCCCGTGGGCGGATACATTCATCACGACTTCAAGACCGGTTCGATGTTTCAGGCAACGGGCAAGGACGGCTGCAGTGAAATCCTGCGCGACGTGGCGATGCACATCGCCGCGCTGAATCCTGCCCACTGCAAGCCGGAAGATCTTGATCCGAGTGTCGTGAAAGCGGAACGCGATCGACTGACGTCCGAAGCGAAGGCGTCCGGTAAGCCGGATAACATCATCGACAAGATTGTCGATGGCCAGATGAGTCGTTTCTATGGCGAAGCGGGTGTCCTGCTGCACCAGCCGTTTGCGAAGGACGACAAGAAAACCGTCCAGAAGGCACTGTCGGAAGCCGGACTGGAAGCCGTCGGGTTTCACCGATGGCAGGTCGGCGGCGGCAAGTGAGGCCGGGATTCCGACCCTTGCTGAGTTCTCAAAGGTCGATCCGCTCGGATCGGCCTTTCTTTGTTTCGAAAAGTTTTCCACCAGTCATCCCGATTCCGACGCCGGACTACCGCGACGGTAACCGTGCGACGCCGGATCGGCTGCCGAAATGCCCGCGGAGTCTCCGATTGGAAAATTCGCCTGACCGGCGCCGGTATTGTTTTTGATTGACCGCTACGGCGATCGGCAGATGAGGATTTACCAATGCAGAGCGATAATAGCTTCACCCTCCCGTTGAAACGGGAGGGTCGCCGATCGAATGCCGTTCAGGCATTCGATCGCGGGGAGGGCCATGCACGGGGAACTTCCGTTGCGCGGACGCCCCCCCTTGTTTGATCGCCTGCACGGCGATCAAACTTCGACCCTCCCGTTGAAACGGGAGGGTATGTTCTCATCGGCCGAAGGCCTTAGAGTTGCAAAAAGCATCAGTGTCCGCCGCGGGCAGAATAAGTTTGCATGACCGGGACCGCTACTGTTTTCTGATCGATCGCTCAGCGTTTTGTTCCGGCGCGCCGGTGGTCTGTCAGGCGTACGGTGATGAATACAGACGTGGGCCCGACGCCCGGAAGAAAATCGCTCCTGCCGAACCGCGTGCGCCAGTGAATGTCCGATGTCCGATGTGGCGGCGGCTGGGCGGGAGCGTCGCCCTCCACGACATACACAGACTTCGTTCTTGTCAGCCCGCGAAACCTGAGACCCGACAATGTCTGACCAGATCACTCACTCCGTCTATAAACGAGTTCTGTTGAAGATCAGCGGCGAGAGTTTCTGCCGTGAAGGTGGTTCCGGAATCAGTATGGCGGAAATCACCAGCATCGCAGAACAGATTCGTGACGTAGTCAGTTCCGGAGTCCAGCTTGCCATCGTCTGCGGCGGCGGCAACATTCTGCGGGGTAAGCAATTCGCGGAGGTCAGCAGTTCCATCGTGCCGTCAACGGCTCACTACATGGGCATGTTGGCGACAGTCATCAATGCGCTGGCACTGCAGGATGCCCTGGAAGTCGCCGGAGTCCCGACTCGCGTGCAGAGTGCGATACGCATGGAAGGCGTGGCCGAACCATTCATTCGGCGGCGCTGCATTCGACACCTGGAGAAAGGCCGCGTGGTGATTCTTGCCGCGGGGACGGGAAGTCCGTTCGTCACAACGGACACCGCCGCGGCGCTGCGAGCCAGGGAGATTGATGCTGATGTTGTGCTGAAAGGCACGAAGGTGGACGGCGTGTATTCGGATGATCCGGAAAAGAATCCCCACGCGATTCGCTACACCGACATCACTTACCAGGATGTGCTGGCCCAGAATCTGCAGGTCATGGACGCTCAGGCCTTCCACCATTGTCAGGAACACAAGTTGCCGATTGTGGTCTTCAACTATAAGAAGATCGGCAACATCGCTCGCGTGATTGCCGGCGAGAAGATCGGAACTCGCGTGTCGTCTGACGGAAAGCCGACTTAACCGCACAGACATCGGACGGTTTCAGGTGAAGGGAACGTCCGCCCGTCGGCATGTCGCGCATGTCGTTGTGATCGCGCGGCGAACGACTGGTGCGATGCGTGTGAGTTCGCTCCGAATTGGGATTCCGGCGATGCATCCTGCGGCATCAATCGCTGTTCAGCTTTGACAGGATGGCCTTAACGACGCCCGGCCGGTCGTGGTACCAGTCACGCGCCAGAACGATGCACACGTTCCAGCCGTAGGCCTTCAGAAGCTGCGGGCGCATCAGTTCGCGTTCCAGCAGATCCGACTGAGCATACCAGCGGCGTCCGTCGACCAGGATTCCCAGGCGGTACGTTGTGTCTCCCGGCCGATAGACGGCAAGGTCGCAGCGGAAGTGAGACTGCCCGACATCGATATCCGCGCAGAATCCGCGGCTTGTCAATTCACCGGCAATGTCGCGAACGACGGCCTCACCGGCTCCGGGCTGCCGCTCGGCAACCTCGTCGCGTCCGCTGAGCGATCGCAGGATGGTCTCGACGGTTGTTGTCTGGCCGACGGAACACGTTTCGGCATATCGAAGGTAATTCTTCAGACAGTTGGCTCCGTCATTGTATTCGTTCGTGATGTTCGTCCATCTCATGCTGGAGACCAAAGCCATGAAATGCTTTGCTCGCGAGAATGCAACGTTGAGCCGTTTTTCGCCTCCCGACTGATTGATGGGACCGAAGTTCATGCGAATCTTTCCGGCCTGGTCCGGTCCATAGCAGACGCTGAGGATGACGATGTCGCGTTCGTCGCCCTGAATGTTCTCCAGGTTCTTGATCAGCAGTCCGGCGAACTGGCCGTCTTCTTCGCGTTCCAGTTCGCGTTCCAGCAATTCGGCAAACTGGTCGTCGCCGTCGGCAAGGCGGCGAATCGCTCCGTCGATTTCGTCCTGCTGAGCCTCCGAGAACGCGACGACGCCGATGCTGTAACCTTCATCGCGAAGCAACACACGGCGGACGAGTTGCGCGATGTAGTCGGCCTCTGCGGCATTGCGGCGTTTTTCGTAAACGCCGTGCTGCAGGAAGTGGAAGCTGACGGGACGCCGCAGCAATTCGTCGGCGAATCTGCTGCCGTCGATGGAGCTTTCCGCAAGCAGCTCAGATTTCTCCGTCACGGCCCTGCGTTCATCGGGCACGGTCAGCAGGCGACCGTTGTAGAACGCATGGTTGGAGAAACTGATCAGGGATTCCGACCGGCTGCGGTAATGCCAGCCCAGCATCCGTGACGGCAGGTTTCGCGCCGCGTGGTTCAGAAAGCTGCTGCTGTTCAGATCGTACTGAACGATTTCGCCACCTTCGTCAATCTGCAGGCCGTCTTCGTCGTCCGGCGTGCGGCTGGCGAAGAAACTCGTCGGTGGCAACTGCATTTCATCACCGACGACAATTGTCTGTTCCGCGCGAAACAGCGATGGGATGGCTTCTTCAAGTGTGATCTGGCTGGCTTCGTCAAAGATGACGACATCAAACAAGTCAGAACTCAGCGGCAGCGTGTCCGAAACGCTGAGAGGACTCATCAGCCACACGGGCTTCAGGTCGCGAATCACGCGGCCGGATTCAGCGGACGCGAGTTCACGAATGGACTTGTACCGCATGGACTTGCCGAATTCGTGTTCGATCTCGCGGCGACCCTTGCTGTAGAGACGTTTGAATTCCTTCTCGTCGTTCGACATCCCGGCGGCGGAACGCGACGACAATTCGATGTTGTCCGCAAACGTCTGCCGGACCTGTTCGCGGATACAGTCGGCGTTGGCGGTCTGCCAGCGGTCACAGGTGTCCGCAATCCCGGCCACCAGCTTTTCCCGCGCGGCGGCGTCGATCGCCGACAGTTGCGGTTGTCGGCGATAGGCCGCCTTCAGCGTCTGTTCGGCTGCCGCCGCTTCAAGCTGAGTCAGCGTCAGCGGCAGTGTTCGGATGGCCGCCGTTGTTTCCGCCGGCAGCCGTTTCAGCGACGCAAGGCAGTGCAGGTAGTCGGGCAACTGGTGAATTGCCGCTTCAAGTCTTGCAAGGTCGTCGCGCAGTTCCGGCAGCGACCGATGCCGGTAATCTTCCAGACAGCGATCAAGAACCAGGCACAGTTCATCCAGGTCCGGCTTCAGCGCGGCAAGCTGCTGAAGCGTTCGACTTCCGGATCGTGACGCCAGCACATGGCGATTCAGATTTCGAATCGGTCCCGGCCGGTTGTTCAAAGCTTCGCGAAGCTGAGTCAGTTGAGAATGAAATCGGTCAAAGTCCAGGTGGATGCCGAATTCATCACTGATCGCGGTGGCAACACTGTAACGAGCCGCCCGCTTGTCGTGTTCCTGATCGAGTTGTTCAAGGATCTGAGTCCACGTCGGCTTCACCAGGTGCTTTGAAAAATCGTAGCACTCATGGAGTATCCGCCGCAGCTTCCACCACGACGGCTTCAGAATCGACAGAAGACTCTGTTCGAACTGACGAGCCTGCTGCAATGCGGTGCATGTGTCTTCCGACGACAGCTTTCGTTTCCAGAAGAATGTGTCTTCTTTGGCCTTGTCCACCGCCTTGTCGGCCCGCTGCAGCTTCTGAATTCGCTTTGAATACAGCTTCGAACGGTCCGACTTCGGGTCGAGCAGCGGCAGCAGATCTCGCTGAACCAGAAAGTCGGCTTCGCCGGCATATTCCACCGCGGCAAAAAGCTGAGACAGGCTGGACGCAACTTCGGAAGGAAGTTTCATCGCCGCAATCTGTTCCGCCAGCGATGCGGGATTCGAAGGAACATGTTCCGCGCCCGATGAAACTTCTGCTCCGTCGAGTATCGCAGCCGCTTTTTCCAGACATTCCGTTACCAGCTCCAGCGGATGATCCGCATCCGCGACATGCGAACTCAGCAGGCACAAAGGATGATTCGCCAGCACTCCGTCCTGCTGCACATGCTTCAGCCGGTTCGAGAATTCCGCAAGCTGGTCGCGAAATTCCAGCCACTGCGTGTAATGCGGAACCCGCTCCCATTCACGCGGCAGCAGTTGCGGGACGTGTTCGCGAAGCTCAATCAGTCGATCCAGCACGGACCGCGGCGAACATTCCGGTCGATCATCCTGCCGCGGCGGAGCATCGTTCGGCCGTGCCGGATTCGGGTCACCGGATTCGTCATCGCTTACAGGAATCGACATCGCCCGACTGTAGCGTTCCAGCGGCTGCAATCCTTCGCGCAGGCTTGCCAGAGTTTTCTGCCGTCGGTCGCGATGCCGGTCACGCTTTTCGCGGGTTCCCGCGACGAAGGCTTCGTACGTCGCTTTCAGGTCCATCACGAACTGCTTTTTGTCCGCCTGGGAATCGTGAATCAGACAGCACAATTCCTGCAGTCCCTGCTGAACGAGACGATGATAGACCACGTCGATGGCGGCTCGCTTTTCACAGACAAACAGAACTCGCTTGCCGTGGATGACAAAGTCGGCGATCAGATTCGTGATTGTCTGCGACTTTCCTGTGCCGGGCGGGCCCTGAATGATGTAGCTGTCTCCCGTGCGGGCATGGCTGATGGCCTGCATCTGCGTCGGATCGCACGGCACAACGTGAAACCGCTCCTCCAGCGGTATGGACTCCGGATTGAGTGACGACGGATTCACGGGAGTCATCGAAAACGTCGCTTCGAAGGCGGCGTTTTCCGTATTTTCGGCGACCAGTTGCGTGTAGTCACGGACCAGCGACATGCGCCGGTACTTCAGGTTGGCCAGCGTCACGCTGCACAGATCGAATTCCCAGTTGTACGGATTGCCGTCGCCGCCACTGAAGGTGTAAAAGCTCTTTGCCGATTCCGCGACCGGTTCTTCATGCGCCGGTTCTTCGGGCGGCGGCGCTTCATGCACTGGTGCGGCTTTGTCGTCGGACGGACGCGTGTCCGCGGCGGCATCTTCCACGGCATACCAGGGTCTGGCTGGCTTCGACGTCAGAATTCGTTCCAGATGAGTCTTCGCCGGCGCGATCAGGTTCTGAAAAATGCGGATTCCCAGCGGATGGTAGTTGATGGAATCGTAGCTGTAGTCGAGATCCATGAAGCTGCGAATGCCGCGACCGGCCAGCCGGGCTCGCCGGATGAATTGATCCAGCCGGCGGCGAGCCTTGTCGTGAATGATTTCGATCCGCGGCTTTTCGATCCGCGCCAGCGCGACGGAACTGTCGCTGGCGTGGATTTTCGTCTGGACGTCCGCCAGGAATTCAGCAATCCCGCGTTCGCCGGGATCCACGCTTTCGGGCAGATCGATGTCGTACAACTGCTTGAACAGGTGCCGGACCACCGGATTGACTTCCGCTCGATTGTCAGTTGCTGTCAGCGTGTAGCGATCGTGAATTCCCTTCTTCACGTCCAGCTTCACGGGCAGCATCAGCAGCGGGGATTCATAGGATTCAGCCGGTTTCGATTTCAGATCCGACCACTTCAGAAAGGCGACGATCAGCCGCAACTGAGCGAACCCGTATTCGTTTTCGTCGCGACGCGCTTCAGCGCGAATGCGGTCAAGTGTGCCGGGCAGGTACACGGACTCCCGAAAGTTGAGAAACGAGTTCAGCGAAATCGGCTTCTGACGCAGAAGTGAGTCGCGGAATTTTCCCTTCCAGGTCAACACCTGGTTGTCTCGGATCCGCATGATGTCGCACGAAATCGGAATCGACGCATGCGTCAGATTGACGGTCTGCAGCGTCGATCGAAACTGCAGCAGACGGTTGCGGCGGTTGATTTCGAACAGCCGTTCCTGAAGCTTACTAAGAATCACACGCCGCTTGCCGGTGTGGTCGGAACGGGAGACCTGCTGGTCGCGGGCCAGGTCGGTTTCGAAGTCGACTTCCTGGTCGCGATAGTTTTCAATCGTCGACAGCAGCGCCGGCAGATTTTGGGGCCGTCGACGACGATCGAGTTCCGTCGTTACTCCGATGACTCGCGCGATCACCGGGTGCAGCGACGGATTGATCCGAAACAGGTTCGTCCGATGTTCGACAAATCGTCGATGATCGTCGGGATCCGCGAGATCCAAACCGCAGGCAAGACTGGCCAGAATCAATCCCAGCGAAAACACATCAGTCGTTGGGTCATGATGATTGACGGAATGTTCCCAGCAGACGTAGCCGGGCAGATATTTGACCGGCGATGACTGGTCAAATTCGGCGGCGGACGGCAACTCACCGTCGTCAACGTCCAACGTCCGGGAACGCTGTCTCACGATTTCGAAACCACGCGATGACGACCGGAGTGCGCGCCGCACCGCGGAGGAACTTCGCCGCTGTGGCAACTGATCGCCTTCCGCAAACCAGATTCGGCCGCCGTCAGTGTGAAGAGCGGCCAGACCTTCCAGCGGAGCCACGTCGCCGTATTCATGTGCCGCGATGACCTGTTTCAGCAGTGGCAGAAACGCAACCAGCACGTCTTCCGTCGCCATCGGCCCGTGCTGAACCTGTTCACGCAGGAAATCGTGAAAAGCGCTCACCGTGTCAGTTCCTTTTCCGCTGACTTCACAATGGCCTTCGCTTCCGCCTCAATCTTCTGCAGGAGTCGCTTGCCGAGCTTCAGTTCTGTTGCTGCCAGGTCGCGGAATTCTTCGATCAGTGAATTCTCTTCCGCGAACAGAAACGCGGCGGCCAGCGGAGCTTCTTCCAGGTTTGCGTCGCAGGTCACGAAGTCCAGCAGCAGATAACAGAAGTAATTCCGCAATTGACCGTCGCAGCGCTTCAACAGCGACTTCAGGTCGGAGCGCTGGGCGCCGGACTCGCCTTGCGTCTTTCCGGAATCTCTCTGACCGCTCGACTTGCGCGAAGTTTCTCCCGGCACGTCGCTGTCACCTTGATCCGCAACCGGCCCGGCAAACGTGAAGTCCTCGAAGAACCGCCGGGCGTGCCCGGCAACCAGAGTCGTCTGCAACCAGAGCGGTGTCAGGAACTGCTGCAGGAACCGGCGAGTCAGGTCCGAGACTTTTCTCTGTCGAAGCAAGTCCAGTTCCTTCAGTGCCAGCGGACCTTCGACCATTGCTTCCAGACCATCGTCAGCACTGTCGGGAGAATCACGCCACAGCCGCAGTGCCCGCGCGCGAATGAACATTTCGGGATGTGTCAGGCCGTCGCTGCCGGCCACCAGCTTTTCGCAGACTTCATCCGCCTGCTGCAGATAGGCAGCGGCGCTAACGTCTTTCAGGCCGGTGTGCATCTTGACCAGCATCCGAACGCAGGCATCAATTTCGCCGGCCACCTGTGCAGCACGACGATCGCAGAACAGTTCCGTGTAAAGCTGCCAGGAACGCCAGGTTCGTTCGTGAGCGCCACCGCTGCCTCATCCGCCACCATGGCGTCAGAATCTGCCCGGCAATCAGGAACTCACCTTCGTCCAGTGAAAACAGTTCGTGATGAGCCAGCTCGTGTGCCAACAGTGCGGCAAGTTCGTCGTCGGCCAGCGTTTCCTGGATCGGACCGTAGAACACGATGTGTACTTCATCAGGCAGAAATGCCAGCGACGCATTCAGCCCCGACGCATGCTGAGACTGGTAGAGCGTGACCGGCATCGCGGCGGACATCCTGTCGGCAACACGATCGACCGCTGCATACAGCTCCGGCGAAGAATCGCGGTCGATGCGATAAGCGGATTTCAGAAGTTCGAGGCGAACCGATTCAGCAGCCTCCGACACAACTTTGTTCGAAGAGAACCAGTCCCACAGTTCCGCTTCCTCGTTCTTCAGGTATTCCAGCAGCGCACGGTGCCAGGCCATTGGACGGATTGCGGTTCCGGCCCCATCTGACTCCGTTCGGCATTCCACAGACTCATCGCTCATGATCGACAAATGTTATCGCCCGCTTCACGATGCGGAAATGCATCCGCAGGCGTTGACGCGACGCGGGAACTGGATCGACGACTGTGACGTTGACCGGGGATCACGCTACACCACGTCGAATGGCTGCCTTGCCGCGAGTTTCGTGACACACGGATCAGCGAGTCAGCCGGATGCCGGTATCGGGCAGCGATCGCCCGTCATCAGCTTCGAGAACGCCGTTATCGTCTTTCTGATTTTCGCCTACGCTGTAGATTACCAGTTCATCACCCCTCCACCGAAACTGAAGAGTTGCATCGCTGAAGGGATCTATGAGCAACTCTGCCTGATCCGAAGGAAAGAGTTCCGGTGTGAGGTCGGTGATCGACTCCGGCAGGGTACCGTTCTTCTGTCGATACCGTTCGGCGGCGATCGCGATGATCGTGCAGCGCTGGCGAGCGGTCGCTCGCGCTGCAGCCGCAGCAGCCGCACGCGCCGCCGGCATGAACATCAGAACTCCCATCAACTTCATGCGCGAAAACTGGCCCGATGCGCGGTCCTGAATCGCTTCGTCGATGGTCTGCATTTCAGCAATTAGCTCGGTCCACGGTCGATCGTATGCGTCGGTCGCCTGCCGGAACCATTGCAGCGCCTCACGATAATTCGAGCTTTGAAACGGAAAGCCACTCTGAGCAATCGCGGTCAGCGCCATGGCTCGCTCACCCTGCATGGCCATCCGCATTTCCCGTTTGAAGTCGGCCCGACCGATTGCCCGCTGAAGCGCGGTGAGTTGCTGGTCGTTCCACTGACAGCGATGAATCAGCTTCTCCGCAGCTTTGCAGCCGATCGCGTGGATCGCGATACGTACGAGTTGGGAAATCTGCGTCGGTTCCGCTCGCAGAGAATCCGACAGAGCGAACAGCCCCAGCAGATCTTCGAACGCCCGACTGTCGTTATCGTCATGAGCACTGACAAGCGCGTCCAGATGCAGCAATCTTGCAACCTGTCGTGCTTCCTGTGTGTACGTGAGAATTGCACCGATTCCAGGAGTGAAGTCGACCGGGTAACGGGCGACTCCGCCTGCCGCTGCCGCCGTGCGGATGGAGTTCAGTTCTGATTCCAGTGATGCCAGCAGGTCGCGGGATGAACTCAACTGTTCCCATTCTTGTCCGGGAGGCGGAACGGGCTTTTCACTGAGGCCGATGATCGGAAGGTCTTTTGCAATCCGCTCCAGATTCGCGGCACTCACGCCGTCGATAGCTTCAACCCACAGTTTCGTGGTGTCGATTTCTCCATCCGGAACGCGATAGAAGTCGTTCACTTCGGACGCCGCTGTCGGCAGCCCCTGTCTTCGCAGTTCTTCAAGCTGGCGATTGACCGCTGATACCTGCGAATACCAGACCCCGATCAGCGAGCCGACGCACACCAGAATGCAGAGGGCCGGAACGCGAAAGGCTGTCCTCCGATAGAACGGCCGGTGGGCGTTGTCGCGCGGCATGGTGGTTTCCTATGAGATTTCCGCACGCCGTGAATACAGCACATCGCGCGGTGACCGCCCGCTTCCAATCGATGAGTCCGGGGCAGCAGGCCGCGCCTATGAAAAAACAAACCTCGGCTGCTGACCGATATCGCTGAAAGTTGTCTCGCCGATGAAGATACAGCCGGCGTTGGAGTGCTTCGCCTGTTGTTCCGGCGGCATATGTTCGACGGCGGTCGTGAGCAAGAGCATGACAGTGCCGCCGATTCGCACCAGTTGCGGACACGTCACTCGCGGTGAACCCGGACAGGTCCAGACGGCTTCCAGCTTGCCGCTTTGCAGGCCATATTGCCGAGCTGCGCCGGCGGACGGATCTCCCGGATCGTAAAGCGCCACGATCAGACTATTGCCGTCCGGTGTGATGACCATGCCGTCGGGAAAGACGTCTTCACTGGTCAGATCCACGATCACATGCGGTTCGCCGACGGTGCCGTTTGTCACGTCCAGATCGCAGCGGGTAATCGTTTTCGAAGGCGAATCGATGTCGACCAACTGCAGGCCGCCGTTCACTTTGATGACGGCTTTTCCGTTCGAACAGATCTGATCGCTGCGAAGCTGCACAAGTTTTCGGTCGCCGCCGCGCCAAAGGTACAGACCGGCCTTCTTCGTTTTGAATTCCAGTTCCTTGCAGCCGAAAATCAGGCAGTCTTCGAAGACGACACCGTCGTTGATGATCGTGTTGTCGACGCCGCGGTCGATGTCGCCGGCAAATTCCGTCCAGGAATTGGTCGCCGTGTCGAAAAGTCCCAGCGAACGTTCGACGCCGCACACAAACACGCCGGGCCGGTTTGTCGGAAACGCGAAGCCCGGCCGGCCGGGTAGCAGGTATGACTGATTGTTTCCCGTCAATGTATTCAGAATGTTGATGGAACCGACGGTTGAATCGGCACCGTGCTGGATTCCCACCCAGCTGACGTTGTGTCATCAACCGAGTATGGCCCTTCGGGAAGAAATCGCAGGGCATCGTTTTCCGGGCGGAAAAAGGACCGTGCATTCGGTGGCTGGCATGGCGTCACTTTGTTGTGAAGGATTCGGTCGCCGTTCGGTCTGATGGCGGCGTCAAGCAGTTCGGGAGTCAGATTGTTAAGAGCGATCTGGGCGGCTTTCTGTTCGGCTTCCTTCTTGCTGCGACCCACCGCCGGTTCAAAGCGCGTTCCCGGCGACTTCGGCGGCGACCAGAAATTCGCGAGCATGATCCGGGCCGCGCTGGTCGACCATAACGTAGTTCGGCGTGACGTTTCCGACACGCTGAGTTTCCTCCTGCAGCAGACTTTTGTAGTTCTCCGCTTCACCGGCACTGCAGTTTCGGAGTTCCGGTGCGTACGCCCACAGGATGAAACGTCGCGCGGCATCCAGTCCGCCGTCGAGATAGATCCCGGCGATGAGTGCTTCCGTCGTCGCTGCTTTGACGGAATCCGGAATTCGTCGAAGGCCGCGACCCACAAAGATCAGTTCCTGCAGTTGCAGCCGATCGGCCACGGCCGCACACGTCGAACGGCTGACCAGATGCGACTTCTGCTGAGTCAACTGCCCTTCCCGGCGATCGGGGAATTCCTGAAACAGGTGCTCGCAAATGACAATGCCCAAAACGGAATCGCCGAGGAATTCAAGCCGCTCATTGCAGTCAAGGCGAGTCGCCGCGCAGGAACTGTGAGTCAGACAGCGGCGCAGCAGTTTCCGGTCCTGAAAGCGGTAGTCAATGCGTTCCTGACAGGCCAGCAAAGCCGCTTCGACCTGGGACAGGTCACGGTCCGCACCGGAAGCCCATTCAATGGATTCAGTCACGGTTGCTTACAACATCGCAATTGGTGTGAAGAAGGCACCGTGATGCATGCGCGAACAGTGCAGGACAAAACGGCACATCAGGTCGTCCCATCGAACGTCATCTTCGCCCCGGTCCGTGCACTCCAGCCACAGTCTCGCCCGATCGCCGCGATGGCAACCGTCACTGCGTCAAAACACTGCCGCTGCAATACACTGCCGGTCGCGGAAGAAACGCCGTTCCGCTCAGGACTCCGCTACTATACTCGCTGGCCACCCTGCTGGCACGCTCGAACGCGCCGATCGCACCGACATGCGTTTTCGCCGGCGTCCACCTGACTCATTGGCTCGTTCCAGGGCATGACTCGTTCCAGGCCTCCATCCCTGAAACGAGAGGACGTTCTTGAGCGAAGGATAGAGCGACGACTTTTGCAGCCCTGCAGTCTGGTCGGGAATAGCGGGCTGCGTCGTTTTCCGGCGGAATTCGCCGGTCGCGGCTGGCATATTGACACCGCGGAAGCTGACGGATACCGCTCGGCCCGGCGAAAGCACGGTTCATATTGCCTCGTTGACGGAGGAATGAGATCATTCGCCGCCTTTCTGAGGCTGCCGGTCGGGCGGAACGGAAATCGCCCCCCGGAGCCCAGGTTCTGCTGGTCTACGACATGGAAGTCGACATGCAGCGTCAACGAACGAAATCCCGTCTTTCGCGCGACATCGCCACCGCCCGCTTTGGTCTGTTTCGGAGAATCGGAAGTGTGCGGACGGCCGTTCCGCTGTGCAGTGCCGTGCTGGCGACGCTGGCCATTATTCTGGTGCAGGTCGCGGGGTGCAAAACAGCGCCGGTCACTCAGCGAAAGCAACTGCTGCTGATGTCCGAATCCGAAGAGAACAAGATGGGGCTGACGGCGTACGAGGATGTTCTGAAATCCGAACCGCTGTCGAAGAATGAGCAGCAGATTGCGATGGTCCGTCGAGTCGGTGGACGGATTGCCGCTGCCGCAAACCGTCCCGACTTCGACTGGGAATTCAATGTCATCGAATCGGATACTCAGAATGCCTTCTGCCTGCCCGGTGGAAAGGTAGCCGTCTACACCGGAATCCTGCCCGTTTGTGAAAGCGAAGCGGGCCTGGCCGTCGTGATGTCTCACGAGGTCGCTCACGCCATTGCGCGGCACGGCGGAGAACGGATGACTCATCAGACCGTTCAAAACGGCGTGAAGACCGGCGTCGGATATCTAATGCGAAACCAGGAAGAGAAGAAGCAGCAGATCGTACTGACTGCCTATGGAGCCGCTTCGGAATACGGTGCGATTCTGCCGTACAGTCGCAAGCACGAACTGGAGGCGGATCACATCGGAATCATGCTGATGGCCAAAGCCGGCTACGATCCGTCCGAAGCGCCAAGGTTCTGGGAACGATTCTCACAGACGAAGTCCGGTGCGTCGCCGATGGAATTCCTGTCGACGCATCCGTCGGATGAACGGCGCTCCATCGCCCTTCGGGAACTGCTTCCGCAGGCCATGAAGCACTACGAAACGGCAAGCTCGAAGTTTGGCATGGGCGAGTCCGTCCCGTAGTCGAACAGCAGGTGCCGTCGAACGACGTTTTCAGTCGAACAGGTGGCTGACGGATTCGTTCCGGTGAACTCGGCGAATCGCCTCACCCAGCAGCGGGGCGACACTGACTGTGGTCAGATTTCGGATCCGAGGATCGGAGGCGATGCGGCAGGTGTTAGTGACGACAATGCCGTCGATGTCGGATGCGTTGAGACGTTCGATCGCAGGTCCGCAAAAAACGCCGTGCGTCGCCCCGACGTAAACGCGGCGCGCTCCGTGACCACGCACGACCTCGACTGCGCCGCAAATGGATCCGGCGGTCGTAATCATGTCGTCGAAGATCAAAGCGGTCTTGCCCGTAATCGGACCGCCGATCAGATTGGCCTGACGGGTTTCCAGCGCGTTGGCTCGCCGTTTGTCGACAATGGCCAGCGATCCGCAGAGATGTTCCTGGTGCTGCAAACTGCGCTTGATGCTGCCTTCGTCCGGACTGACGATGACCAGTTCTTCCTGAGGAATCTTCAGAGACTCAAAATGCCTGTCCAGAATCGGCGCTGCGTACAGGTGGTCGACGGGCACATCAAAGAACCCCTGAATCTGTGCCGCATGCAGGTCCATTGTCAGCACCCGGTGGGCTCCGGCTTCCACGATCAGATTGGCCACCAGCTTTGACGTGATCGGAACGCGGCCCGAGTCCTTTCGATCCTGGCGAGCGTAGCCGAAGTACGGGATGACGGCTGTGATGCGAGCCGCGCTGGCTCGACGACACGCGTCGATCATGATCAGAAGTTCCATCAGCGACTCGTTCACCGGAGGCGACGTCGACTGCACCAGGAACAGGTCTGAACCGCGAATGTTCTGGTTGAGTTTAACGCTGATTTCTCCGTCGGGAAAATTCCCCGCATCCACGTGCCCCAGCGCGACGCCCAGGTATTCGGCGATATCGTTGGCCAGTTGCGGGTTAGCGCGACCGCTGAGAATCGTCAGGCGTTCATACATGTCGGATGGTTGCTCGCGATCTGTCAGGCGTGATTCGGTGAATGCAGCTGTGCGTTCGACGTTTGGAAGGGAGAACCTGTTGCCGAACCGCGTGTGCCAAAGGGTGTCTGATGTGGCAGCGGGCCGGCCGGGGCCTGATGCCCTGGTCAACGTCCGTGCTGACAAAGCACAAGCCCTTCCGACTGCCGCGCGCTCTCCGTTGCGGCGGTCAGGCGGTCCATCGAAACCAAGCGGACGAAGTCCCCCGGAGGGAATCGTGTTGCACCAGGAGCCGATTCCCGGAATCGTGACGTACCGAGCCTCAGTCGTCAATCCGCGTAGTCCACGCGAACTGGATAAATTCAGTCGTCTGTGAACATGGAGCGACGAGCCGTATTGCACAGATGAATTGGGGTGGCGGTGATGTGGCCCCGGAATACCCAGCTCACGTCGCACACGCCATCTTTCCCGCGTTCGCGAAACTCACCCGAATACCGATATCTTGTCACATCCCCGTCGCGCTCCACTTCTTCGAAACGGACGTCGTGTGAAAGCAGGTTCATCGCGGCGAACTTGATGTCCTGGGAATGTTCGTCGCCGGGGACAGCGGGAAAATTCACGTTCCAGAACTCTCCCGGCGGCAGCAGATGGGGAGCTTTAACGAGCTGTTCGACGACTCGCGTTACGTGACGACTCAGGTTCTCCCAATTGACGTCGTTTCCCAGCTGCAGATAACGCGAAAGTGCAATGGCGGGAACTCCCAGGATGGCGGCCTCCCGAGCGGCCGCGGCGGTGCCGGAGTAGAACAGGTCGACTCCCAGATTCGCGCCAGTGTTGATTCCGGCGACAACAAAGTCCGGCGGTTCGGCCAGCAGGCCGCGCAGGCCGATTCGCACACAATCTGCTGGCGACGAATTCACGATGTGTGTCGGACCGAACGGCGCGACAACTCGGTGTTCGACTTCCAGCAGGCTTTTCGTGTTGACGGCATGCCCCTTCGCGCTGTGGCAAACGGAAGGAGCCACAACTGTGACGTCACCCAGCGGCTTCAGAGCGCAATACAGCGCGGCGAGACCGGGTGCGTCAAAGCCGTCGTCGTTGGTAATCAGAAAGTTCATAAGTCCGTTTCAAGAAGTTCCTGGGAATGATTTCGGGCGGGTGTCGCCTGGACCGCAGGAAATTGTTGTCGCGGTCGCTTCGCGCATTCCTGCCTGTCGCCGTGCAAAAGGAATCCGGTACAGAATCTCATTCGGTGACGAAAGCGACGACCTGCGGAAGTTTATACTGGCCGCGGCGAACGCTGATACTTTTCGCACTTCTTCATGCCGCGAGCCAGAATACCTCAATTTGCCCCGCTCGGGGTATAGTCCGTCGCCGCAGACTTCGCTCCAAACCGCATCACAAGTTTTCGAACGACAAGCGGGAACAGGCCGAGCACAATGAACGCGGCGGCCAGCTTCGGGGTTAGGATTCCCTGCAATCCGTGAGCCGCCAGAGTCTCCAGGTCGGGAACGCTGGAGCCGGCCCAGACGTAGACCGCGGTCCCCGGCAGCATGCCGACCTGGCTGACCCACCAAAACGTTTTCAGCGGCAGTCTGGTCAGTCCCATGACGACATTGATGACGAAGAACGGCACGGCCGGAATCAGTCGCAGGGTGAACAGATAGAAGGCTCCTTCCGTTTCCAGACGTTTGTTGAACGTCTGCAGTCGCGAAGCGAACCGCTTCTGGATGGCGTCGCCGAGAATGTAGCGGCTGAGCAGGAATGCGACGCTGGCTCCGGTTGTGGATGCGAAACTGACGAGCACCAGCGCCGGCACGAAACCGAAGAACCACGCATATGCCAGGCTAAGCACGGCGGCTCCCGGAAGGGAAAGCCCTGTCACTGTGACATAGATGACGAATGCCAGGCCGAAAACCAGCACGGCGTTGTTTTGCTGAAAAACGCGCAGTTCGGATTCCCGGCCGGCGAGTTTCTGCAGCGTCAGCGAGTCTCCAAATGCCGCGTAGACACCGAAGGCAGCGCCGGCGACCGCCAGCAGCAGCAGAATCCGGGTCGCGGGGAAGCCTGTTCCCGCGGTGGGTGAACCGCCTGTTGCTTCACTTTCCGGATCATTCATCGCCGGCTCGCTCATCGCGGGATCTGCCTGAGAAGAGATATCGGGCTCACGAAGATGAATCGTATCTTTGCAAATTCCGGCGATTCATGCTGAGACTGACTGGCCGCGGCAAAACGAATTCGATGTCAGCGCCCGGTTTCGAAGACAATTTCGCCGGATGTCCGCATCAACATATCGTAGTGAAAGAAGGGCGACGTCGTCCGACAGTCCGGTGAGCGGACTTTCGTCTGCCGCCGTCCGGACGTCCACTTTCGTTAAACGGTCTGCCGTTGTGGGGAGTTTGGCGATGAGCTACCTGACAGATAATCCGTGGCCGCTGATCATTGTGCTGACCGGGGCCGCCGTCATTTCACTGTTTATTGCTCCGGGGCGTGGCAAGCCGATTGCGTTGATGTGTCTCGCGGGAGCGGTTCTGGTCTGGTTTGTGGAAGGCGCGATCACGTCGCCTGCGGAACTCATCGAAGCTCAGGCCGGTGGAATTCTGGAAGGCTTCAAGTCTCGCGACCTGGACGCAATTTCGGCGCGAATTTCCGATGACAGCCCCGAACTTGTGGAAACGGCCCGGCAGGGACTGGAACTGGTCGACCTGCAGTCCGATTTCGAAATCCGCAACGTGGAAGTTACGTCGCTGGATGACACTTCCGCCACGGTGAAAATTCGGGCAAACGGAACGGGAAAACTGCGCGGCGGCGGCTATTCGCAGCGAGTCCCGACGTACTGGTCGACGGATTGGAAGAAGCAGAACGGCGAGTGGCAGCTTTCCGGGGTCCGGCGGCTGGACGTTGTGACCGGAAAGGAAATGGGCACGTTCGACCGGAATTGAAGCCCGGGCTGAGTGACGGCTGCCGACTGTTGCCGACACATGAACTGCGGTCGTCAATTCGCTTCGTTTACGTCACCGTTCAGCGCGCGGCGGACGGATTCCAGCAGGACTTCCATGGCGAACGGCTTTCGCAGGTAATCGACGACTCCCAGCATCTCCGCGTACGCCTTGTGACGGCTGCCTTCGTTGGCCGTCATCATGATGACTTTCGGCGGGTTTTCGAGTTCGGTCAGGAACTCCAGCACGGGGAATCCGCCCATGCGCGGCATCATCATGTCGGTAACCACGAGATCGGGGTTTTCGGATGTGATCAGCTTTCGGCCGATCTGTCCGTTGTTGGCTGTCAGAACGCGATACCCTGCTGACGAGAGCACGGTCTGCACGGTTGCGGAGATCTCGCGATCGTCGTCGATCACCAGAATGGTCTTGCTGGACAAGTTCTGCACCTTAAAAAAATGTCGTCGGTGATTTCAGCTCAGGATGTCGTGGATCACTTCGCCATGAACGTCGGTCAGGCGGAAATCGCGGCCGGCGTACCGAAACGTGAGTTGCTTGTGGTCCAGGCCCAGAGCGTGCAGCATGGTCGCATGCAGATCGTGGACGCTGGCGGGATTCTGTTCGGCCCGAAAACCAAATTCGTCAGTGGCTCCGTAGACCGTGCCGCCCTTGATGCCGCCTCCCGCCAGCCAGACGCTGAAGCCGTAGTGGTTGTGATCCCGACCCAGTTTCGGCGAACCGTCACCGCCGAGTTCGACGGTCGGAGTGCGGCCGAATTCTCCGCCGAATACGACCAGTGTTTCTTCCAGCATGCCGCGCTGTTTCAGATCGGTGAGCAGCGCGGAGATCGGCTGATCGATCTGAGCGGCCAGTTTGCGGTGGTTGCCTTCGATGTTTTCATGGTTATCCCAGGGCTGGCCGGCCCCGTGCCAGAGCTGGATGTATCGCACGCCGCGTTCGGCCAGTCGGCGAGCAATCAGCGTTTGCCGGCCGTGAACGTGGTCGCCGTACAGTTTGCGAATGTGTTCCGGTTCGCGGGCGACGTCGAAGGCTTCGCTGGCATCGGACTGCATGCGAAACGCCAGTTCATACGACTGAATCCTGGCTTCCAGCCGACGATCCAGCCGCTGTGATTCGTGCTGCCGGTTCCACTTCGCCAGCAGATCAAGCTGTCGCTTCTGATCGGGAGCGCTGATTTGTGGATGTTCGATGTTTTCAATCAGCCGACTGAGCTGCGTGTGCTGCGTGTCGATGTGAGTTCCCTGGAAGGCTCCCGGCAAGAATGCGGCCTGCCAGTTTTCCGAATCCTTGATCGGCAGTCCGCCCGGACACATGGCGATGAAGCCCGGCAGGTTTTGGTTTTCCGCTCCAAGTCCGTAAAGAATCCATGCTCCGGCGCTGGGGCGTGCCTGAACGGAATCGCCGCAGTTCATCAGCATCAGCGAAGGTTCGTGGTTCGGCACCTGAGCATACATTGACCGGATGACGGCGATGTCGTCGATGTGCTGAGCGGTCCGGGAAAAGATCTCACTGACTTCAATTCCTGAGTCACCGTACGGACGAAACTTGAACGGCGACGGAAACGCGGCTCCGGTTTTTCGTTCGGTGGCCAGAGTGTCACTCAGCCGCTGGCCGGCGAACTTTGCCAGAGCCGGCTTGTGGTCGAACGTATCAACGTGCGACGGGCCGCCGTTGAGAAAGAAATGAATGACGCGTTTGGCTTTCGCACGGAAATGCGGCCCGGCGGAATCGGCCATCCGATCATCGTCGGCAAGCACCGTGCCGAGCCCCAGAGCACCGAGGCCCAGTCCGGATCGCAGCAGGAGTTCACGTCGACTGACAGCCGCCTGCGTCAAGCGAACAGTTTTCATTGTCTAGTCCACAAACAGAAACTCGTTGGAACAGAACAACACCTGAGCCAACTGTTCGGCCGGACTCAGCCGCTGCGTGGTGTTGGTCGGAAAGTCGGCTTCAGAATCCCAGGCGGTGCCAGCGCCGGATTCGGATTCGGCGCCCGATGCAGCGGCGTCATCGCGAATCACCGTGTGCCAGAGGTATTGATCGTTGTTCAGCACAGCGTCGATGTCCACCACGAAATCAAGCGTATCGCCTTTCCTGACGTCCAGCTTTGCGGCACTCAGTTCGGCCGACGACTGATGAACCTTTGCCTGCGCGAGCAGGCCGGCTGTGGAACTGACGACGAACGCCCGGACGCCATCACCGGCCGCGGGTTCGTGAACGATTTTCGATTCGACGGAAACAGTCATGTCTCGCGGTGCCGTCCAGCGACGGATGGAAGCCGTGCCGCGATCATTTCCCGGATGGCCTCCCGCAGCCGACAACTGGACCCAGCCAAGATCGGGATCCGGCCATGCGGGGCCGCCCTGCCAGCTTTCGCCGGTGAAGTGCGGAAGCGGCTGAAAACCGCTGACGCTGTTGCCGGCTTCGTCGAAGCTGCCGTAGCCGTAGGACCAATCGGCCACCGTCGCTCGCGGAGCCTGAGAATCAGATTCCGGACCAGAGATCATGGCGACGGCGTCACGCAGTTCGTCGGTCGTCGGCCGGCGCTGCAGGACTCGCTGAAACATGGCGGTCACGATGTCCGGCGCGGTTTCGCCGTCCGAGCACGATTCCGCCAGGCTGCGGGAGCGCTGCAGCACCAGCGGATCGTTCATGAAAAATAGTGCCTGCTGCGGAACGGTCGTCTCGGCTCGCTGAGGAACGTGCAGGTCCGGATTCGCGAAGTCGAAGACTCTCAAAATGGACGGCAGAAACTGTCGATCCACGAGTCCGTACAGTGTTCGGCGAAGATTGCCCGCGTTGTTGAACAGCTCCTGCGGCTTTCCTCCCTGAGTCAGTTCCAGCTCGCTGCTCGCCAGCAGCATCGAATCGCGGAATTCTTCAAACGTCAGCCGGCGGGAGTTCATTCGCCACAGCAGGCGGTTGTCCGGATCCGATTCAAGCGACTTCGCAAGCTGTTCGGCATTCGGAGGTCCGACCGATGACTGCCGGAACGCTGCCGACGTGACGATCAACCGATGCAGAGACTTCAGACTCCAGCCTTCCGAAATGAACCGATCGGTCAACCAGTCCAGCAGTTCGGGGTGCGACGGAGTTTCGGACCGCAGACCGAAGTCGCTGGGAGTCCGAACCAGCCCCTGACCGAAGTGATGCGCCCAGATTCGATTGACAATGACGCGCGCCGTAAGCGGATTCGACGGAGAAATGATCTTCTGCGCCAGTTCGAAACGTCCGCTGCCGGAACGAAATGGCTGACGCTGTTCCGGCGACAGCACCGTCAGAAATCGGCGGGGCACGTCGTCGCCCTTGTTGACGGGATTGCCACGCAGAAAGATTCTGGGTTCGGCGGGGATCGGTCGATCCGTCAGAATCAACGCGTATTCCGGCGGAGTTGCTGACTGGATCAGCCAGCGATCCAGTTCGCCCTGAAGTTGCCACAGCGCCGTGCAGGCCGCCGTCGTGAACAGGTTTTCGGTGTGAACAATCGGTTCATCCGGAACTTCACAGGGAGCGGCCTGGCCGTAGAGCACGCGCCGCAGTTGCTCCGCGGCCGCATCCGGCAGAGTTGCGGGAGCCACCCGGCCGGCGTCAGTTTCGGCGGCGACATAATCCGCCCACCGTGCGTCGACATCGCCAAGCAGCGCCGCATAACGATCAATCACCTCAGAAAACTGCGCGGTCGGAGTTTCGAAGGCCGCAGCGACCATCGGGTTCAATTCCGACGGATCCAGGCGGGCGAGCTCCCGGACAACGTCCGCCGCCTGAGACTCGAACTGGTCGTCCGGCAAATCGCGGAACCGGTGCCACGGAACCCAGACCGGATCAGAACTTCGCCGGGCGTCTCGAAGGTAGTCTTCCCAGCGTCGGACGAACGCCGGCAGCAGGTCGGATTCCTGAAAGATCTGATCGAAACCGCTGGGCGGGTACTTGTGCAGTTCCGTTTGAGCGTGCAGGTAGTCTCGCACACGGCTGCGAGCACGGGCCGACGACTCACTTCGGCTGGCCGCCATTTTTTCAGCCAGTGCCTTTTGACGCTTGACGAGTTCGGCTTCGTATTCGTCGCCGTGATCCGCCGAATCCAGCCGCACGTACCGTTCCGCGGAACTGTCGAACACTCCGTAAAGCGAATAGTAGTCCGCCATCGGAATCGGATCGTACTTGTGGTCATGGCACCGCGCGCAACTGACAGTCAGCCCCAGTGTTCCGCGCGAAACGACGTCGATGCGGTCGTCGATGATGTCTCGATCGACACCCAGAAACCGCCTTCCCACCGTAAGAAAGCCCATCGCCGCCAGGTCACTTTGTCGTCTGTCTTTCGTCTGGTCAGCAGCGATCTGCAGCAGCAGGAACCGGTCGTACGGCATGTCTTCGTTCAGCGCATTCACGACCCAGTCGCGGTATTTCCATGCGTGGACCCAGAAGCGTTCTTCGCGGGCATAGACGTATCCCTTGGTGTCGGAATACCGGGCCACATCGAGCCAGTGACGAGCCCAGTGTTCTCCGTATTGCGGCGAAGCAAGCAACTGCTCGACAAAATCCTCGTACGACCTCGACGGCGTCGCACCCGCGAAGTCGGCGACGTCCTGCGGTGACGGAGGCAGCCCGGTCATTGAATACGACAGGCGGCGAATCAGCGTGCGCCGATCAGCTTCGTCGGAAGGTGTGAGTCCTGAATCTGCAAGCTTGCGCAGAACAAACGCATCGATCGGATTTCGGACGGTGGCCGATTCGTCGACCGGCGGAACTTCGGGGACGACGACCGGCTGAAAGGCCCAGTGTTCGGCGGCGGCGGATTCGGACGGCGGTCGCAGCGTCGGCACCGTTGCCGGCCACGGCAGACCCATCGCCACCCATTTCTTCAGAGACTCGATCTGCCGCGCGGACAGCGATTCGTCGGGCGGCATCGCCAGGTCACCGGACCGCGTCACAGCGGAGATCAGCAGACTCTGAACGCCGGCATCCGCGATGGCAGCGGGACCGGAATCGCCGCCTCGCAGAATGGCGTCTCTGGAATCCAGCCTCAGCGATCCGTTCTGTTCGCCGGCGCCGTGGCACGCGATGCAGTGAGTGACCAGGATCGGTCGGATTTCCGACTCGAAAAAATGTTCGCCGTCGTCAGCAGCCGGAGATGGCCAGCAGAACAGCGTGCAGGCAGCCAGAACAGAGACAAATTGCAGCAGCGTCGCGCTGTGGCAGGCGCGGCCTGAGGAATGCCAATTGATGCCGGATTTTCCCACCTGGCGTGACCTTCGTGACAGAACCCCTGCGAAATACCGGGACGCCGTTTCTGACGTCATTTCTACCCGGTTTGCACCGCG